>NZ_CP077771.1:600000-899440 GCF_019134595.1 Pseudoalteromonas shioyasakiensis
AAACGTATGAAGCACAAGGACATACTGACAAAGCGCTCGATACACTTGCATCCGTTGATACACACACTGTTAGCCATACTAATTTTGAAGCCCTGTTATCGATTGCAAAATTAACTGCACAGCTTTACGAACAACAGAAGAATTATGCAAATGCACTAAGCGCTTATAAGCAATACTCGTACATTAACGAAGCTATTTTAACCAGACAAGCCAAAGTCAATTTAGCAAAAGCGCTTGCAGAAGCCGATGTTGCCGCAAAAGAAGTAAGAATTTCTAACTTAACTCGTGCTGAGCAAATTAAAGCCACCAAAGCGAATGCATTTAAAGACCTCACGATTGTAGTAAGCATCTGTTTAGTTGTTATTTTATTTGGCTCATTTATCGCAATTAACAGCATAGACAAACAAAAACAAAAATTAGCTAAAGCATTAGAGCAGTTAAAAGATACGCAAGATCACCTGATTGAAATCGAAAAAATAGCCTCTTTAACAGCACTTGTATCCGGTATGGCGCATCAACTTAACACCCCTATAGGGACCATAGTGACAGCAAGTTCATTAATAGATGATTACATGGAAGGTTTAGAAGAAAAATTTAAAGCCCGAGAGCTCTCTAGCAAGCATTTTCATAAGTTTATAACCGATACTAATAGCGCTAAAGAGCTGGTGATCAGTAGCATTAACCGACTTGCCGGTATAGTCGAGGAATTCAAAGCGCTCAATGTGTCTATACATCTTGATAAACCAATGAGCAAAATACACCTTCCAAGCTTTCTCAATCATCGTTTATGCCCTTTAAGTAAACATTTAGGTAAACAGATTGACTTTAAAATTCATGGCGATGAGGCAGTTATTACATCTTATCCAACTATCATAAGTGATGTATTAAAAACCTTGGTTATTAATTCCTGCGAGCATGGCTTTGTTAATTCTGACCAAGGTGTCGTCGAAGTAATAGTTAAAGCCTATACACATGTAGTTGAAATTACCTACCAAGATAACGGAGTTGGGATAAGCGACGAAATACTTCATGAAATATTTACGCCATTTTACACCACTAATTTAGGCGGTAATCATTTGGGGCTTGGTTTAAACGTAGTATTTAACGCGGTTAAATATAATCTAAGAGGGAAAATCGGCGCCGAGTCATGTAACCACGGCGCACGATTTGTTATTAGCCTACCAATCGATGCTCGATTGATTGATGATACTAGCTATTAACCAGTATTACGCATTCCTGCAGCGATACCTGTCATAGTGATCATCAAGGCATTATCAATATCGCCTGCAGAGCTTTCATCTGCTTCGCGTGAACGACGCAGTAACTCAACTTGTAATAAGTTAAGTGGATCTGTGTACGGGTTACGAAGCCCGATTGACTCTTTGATCCAAGGTTGGTCTGCAAGTAAGCTCTTTTGTGGGCTAAGCGATTGAACAAGCTCAATAGCCTCGCTCAATTCCTGACGTAACTTCACACCTAATGGCTTATATTGCTCAGTTACTAGTGCATCATCGTAATGCGCACTTAACCATGTATCAGCTTTACTAAATACCATCTCTAGCATCTCTAAACGAGCACGGAAGAATGGCCATTTTAAGCTCATTTCATGAAGTGTCTCGATGCCATACTTATCTAAAGCCGCTTTAAGACCTGTTAATGCACCTAACCAAGCTGGCAGCATTAAACGGTTTTGGCTCCATGCAAAAATCCATGGAATAGCACGAAGGCTTTCTACCCCACCGTTCGGGTTACGCTTCGCAGGGCGTGAACCAAGTGGCAGCTTAGAAAGCTCTTGCTCTGGCGTTGCCATTCTAAAGTAAGGAACAAAGTTTTCATCATGACGCACAACTTGGCGGTAATGCTCACAAGAATCAGCACTGATAAGTTCCATAACATCACGCCACTCGCTCTTCGGCTCTGGCGGTGGTAGCAAGTTACTTTCAAGAACAGCACCGGCATAAATATTTAAGCTTTGTAGCGCTACAGCAGGTAAACCAAACTTAAAGCGAATCATTTCACCTTGCTCTGTTACACGTAGGCCACCTTTTAATGAACCCGGAGGCTGTGAGCGAAGTGCTTGCGCAGCTGGAGCACCACCGCGACCGACAGTACCACCACGGCCGTGGAATAAAATAAGCTCAATACCGCGATTTTCGGCTAATTGAACCAGCTTATCCATCGCTTCATATTGTGCCCAACCAGCAGCCATCATGCCTGCATCTTTTGCTGAGTCTGAGTAACCAATCATGACATTTTGTTGGTTTTGAATATGACCTCGGTACCAAGTGTTATCAAGTAAACATTCGATAACCTCTTTACCATTGTTTAAGTCGTCTAACGTTTCAAATAATGGCGCAACCGGTAAGTTAAATTTACAACCACTTTCTTTAAGCAATAACTGCACTGCCAGTACATCAGATGCAGTACGTGCCATCGAAATAATATACAAACCAAATGTTTGTGCATCTTGCGCTGCGATTACATCGAATGTATCTAGCACCTCTTGTACTTCTGGGCTTGGTTGCCAATGTTTTGGAATTAACGGACGTCGAGAGTTTAGCTCAGCAAGTAAAAACGCTTGTTTGTCTTCTTCTTGCCATTGATGGTAATCACCTAAACCTAAATAACGTGTTAGCTCAGAGAAAACATCACCATGACGCGATGAATCCTGACGTACATCAAGTTTTGCAAGGCGTAGACCAAAGCTATTAATACGGCGCAGAACATCAAGCAGCAAGCCATCGGCAACTACTTTCATGTTGGTTTTAATCAGCGAGCGATAACACACTTCGATTGGGTGTTTAATTTGCGCGATATCAGTAATTAAATCTTCAGAATCAGTGCGCTTTTTCTTAATTTTAGCGCCCAAATGCGTCACAGTTTCAGCAATTTGATTCTTTAATTTTTTAAGTACTGCTCGGTAAGGTTCAAAGTCTTGGCCTGCAAGCTCAATAAGCTCATCGCTTGCATCCGACATTGATAGCTCATTACTTAGCGTTTCGATATCACGTGAATATAAATCCAGTGCCATCCAGCGGCCATGATCAAGTACTTGCTGAGTCACTTCAGCGGTTACAAACGGGTTACCGTCACGGTCGCCGCCCATCCAAGAAGTAAATTCAATTGGGCTGAAATCAATCGGCAGCTCAAGGTCAAGCTCTGCTTTTACGTCTTCGCCAAACTCGCGCAAGAAACGCGGTACGGCATGCCATAGGCTATTTTCTATTACCGCAAAACCCCATTTAGCTTCGTCAATTGGCGTTGGGCGTGAGCGACGAATATCGTCGGTATGCCACGCTTGGCTAATAAGTTGGGCAATGCGATTTAATAAATCTGCACGTTCACTTGGTAAATTGTCTTTACGCTCTAAAGAGGCAAGACAATCACTTAATTCAACGTGTTTATTGATCATTGTACGGCGTGTCACCTCAGTTGGGTGAGCCGTGAGTACTAAATTGATGTGGAGTTTTGAGAGTGTTTGTGCCAAGTGATTAGGATCAACTTGACCTTGCTTTGATGCTGTTGCTAACGCTTTTAATGTTTGAGTGAGAGGGTTTAGTTGGCAAAAACCAACATCATTAAAGCGTGATACGGTATGGAATTGCTCAGCAACATTAGCAAGATTCAAAAAATGATTAAATGAGCGTGCAACCGGTAATAGTTCTTCGTCTGTGAGAGCGTGTAGTACTTCGATAAGCGCTTGTCTGTCGGCTTCGTTACCACTACGTGACGATTTAGATAAAGCGCGAATCTCTTCTACCTTATCTAAAATGGCTTGTCCTTGTGCATCTTTAATGGTTTGACCCAGCATTTGTCCAAGCATACTAACATTACCGCGAAGTGCAGCGTATTGTTCACTCATTCTCATACTCCTTTCTTTAACTAAGTTGAAAGTACTTACTGCACAGTATCTAGCCAAGCACGAACGCAGCTAAATACTGATCCCTTTTATTAATATCATTGTCAGCGTTAATTTAATAGATCGAATTTTCTAACATACTCGTAAAAAAGAATAACCAATCTATAAACATAAAAGTGTAATAAATACGCAGCTTAGTCAGCTACTAAACGTTAAAGCAAGCCCAATTGGTAAAATGGACTTACCAATTACAAAGGTAAGATCCCCGTAAATTAAGGGATCCTTAAAGTTTGCATGGTCAAATCTTTACCCGTCTTTTTTATGTGTTTGTAGGGTTAGTTCAAGATAAGCTGAGCTACTATCATTTTATTAACTGGTGATAGTTTGAGCGAAAATATTTTCAACTATTTTTATAACAGGTCAAAAATGCAACTCTATATTTTGTGTGGTGCAAGCAGTGAAATTGCAAATGCCTATTTCACCAGTCTATATAAACAAATCAACACGGGTCATATCGTAACCATAAGTCGAGGTGAATTTAAGGGAAGTTTTAATGAGTCAACAAGCAATGAGATAAGCCACCAGCATTTTATTACTGATTACTCAGAGCAAAGCTTAAGCGGCATTGCTAAAGAACTTGCCGGTGGCCACTATGATTTAGCCCAGTTGATGATATTTAACGGCCTATTGCATGATCCAGATAATGCGCCTGAACGTAAACTTGAACAAATATCTGAGCAGCACTTTATAAATAGCATGACGACAAATGCTCTACTGCCAATTCGCTGTGTGACTTTATTCTCAACGCTTTTAAAGCCGCAAGTAGCAACAGTGATTTGTGCTCTTAGTGCACGTGTTGGTAGCATCAGTGATAACAAGTTAGGCGGTTGGTATAGCTATCGGGCATCGAAGGCGGCTTTAAATATGTTATTTAAATCTGCAGCGATTGAACTTAGCAGACGTTATAAAAAATGCCACTGCACGTTATTTCACCCTGGTACCACTGATACGCCATTATCAAAACCTTTTCAGGCAAATGTACCCGAAGGAAAGTTATTTACCCCTGAGTTTGTAGCTGAGCAGTTGTATTCATTGATAAGTGATGCTGACTATTTACAACAATCACAAAACCCTGCCTACTTTGACTGGCAAGGAAAACCCATAGACTGGTAACAGGAAATTTATGCATTTTACAAAACAAGCCATTGCTGATTTAGAAAACCGCTACCGCGCTCATTTAATTAATAGTTTGTCGGGGTTTAAAAGTGCCAACTTAATTGGCACACAAGATAATAATGGCCAAACTAATTTAGCGATTGTAAGTTCAGTATTTCATCTTGGGTCACATCCCCCTTTAGTGGGTATGATCATCAGGCCTCATTCAGTGCCCCGCCATACCCTAGAGAACTTATTAGCCACTAAGCAGTACACGATTAATCACGTGAACAAAGACATTTATAGCAAAGCACATCAAACATCGGCACGCTACGACAAGGACGAGTCTGAATTTGATGCAACAGGACTCAGTACTGAATACCTAAATGACTTTACAGCGCCGTTTGTTAAAGAAAGTAAGCTTAAATATGCTCTTGAACTTAAGGAGCATCACCACCTTGCCATCAATGGCACTGAGCTTATCATAGGTGAAATAACCGATATTTACTTAGATGAGGCTTGCCTGCAAGAAGATGGCTTTGTCGATATTGAAGCCATTGACACAGTCGCAGTGAGCGGGCTTGATAGTTACCATGTAACTGAACGTTTAGCCCGCTTAGCGTATGCTAAAAAGTAACCTTTAAGTTAAGCACTAGATTATAAATGGCTTAGGCGCATGGGTTAACATCTCAAAGCCAGATTCGGTGACAACTATGTCATCTTCAAGGCGCACACCACCATAGCCTGGTATATAAATGCCAGGCTCAATGGTGATCACATTACCAACTTCAAGGTTGTAGTCTGTCAATGTGTTGATAAATGGCACTTCATGTAAAAACAGCCCTAAACCATGGCCAAGACCAAGACCTGCGTATTCGCCAAAACCCGCATCAGCAATCACCTTGTTTGATATAGCATTTAAATCTAAACAATTAACACCCGGTTTAACCATTTCGAGTGCCGCATTTTGTGCATCAAGTACGGTATTATAAATACGGGTTTGTTTTTCTGACGCTTCGCCAATAATGTAGCTGCGAGTCATATCAGAACGATAGCCATTTACAACCGCACCAAAGTCAAGCGTTACAAAGTCACCTTGCTTTAAAACCTGATCTGACGGGTTACCGTGCGGCAAAGCTGAGCGCTCTGCAAACAGCATGATAGTAGCAAACGACATACCTTCTGAACCTAGCTTTTGCATTCTAAATTCAAGCTCTAAGGCAAGGTCACGCTCAGTCACACCCGGTTTAAAATAAGGTAGCGTTTGTGCTAATGCTTCATCAGCGATGGCCGCAGCAGCTTTAATTTGTGCAACTTCCCAGCTATCTTTAACGCGTCTTAGTTTTTCAATTAAACCGTTTACCGCTGTTAAAGTGTGGCCGCTTAGCTCATCTGCCACACCTTGCCAAATTGCTACCGTGACATAGCTTGCATCAAATGCGACATGGCTGTTTGGGTTAAGGTGTCTATTTATACAATGGCCAAGGGTTTCGTTGTCTCTGTCTCGACAAACAATTTCAAATCCTGTTGTTTCAGCAATTGCGCGTTGATGGTAACGATAATCAGTGATCAACACACACGCATTTTGAGTAATTAATGCATAAGCAGCATTACCGCTAAAACCACTTAAGTAACGAATATTTTCATGACCAAGTACTAACATGGCGCTGTAACCCTGTTGTTCTAGCAAGGCTTTAAATTCAGCTTGTCTTTTTAAGTAATTAACTTGCATTGTCGCTCCTTATTTTTTGCGCATGCTAACAGTTATAACCATAAATACGAATATTATGCGATTAGTCGCAGTGAGTTTGCATCGGGTGTTTACTCAAGCCACAATGCACAAAAAACCAAGGAGTACACAATGACAACATATGGTATTGGCACACAAACGCCAGATCAGGCGCTTGACTCTTTGTCTGATATGACAACAGATTTAACCCCTATTCAAAATGACGAATTTCATGCGCGTATCGCGAAAGCACAAGCGTATATGCAAGCAAACAATATTGATGCAATTTACTTAAATGCAGGCACTAACCTAGCCTACTTTACAGGGATGCGTTGGTACGCAAGTGAGCGTTTAGTTGGCGCTATTTTACCTGCTAAAGGTGATGTGCAATACATAGCACCGTTTTTTGAAATCGGCAGCTTAAACGATTTTATGGTGATTGATGGCCCAATTCGTGGCTGGCAAGAACACGAAAACCCTTATCAACTATGCGTAGATGTTCTTACAGAAATGGGCATTAGCAAAGATGGTACTCTTGGTATTGATGAAAGCGCACAGTTTTTTATCTACGACGGTATTAATAAAGCTAACGGCAATTACAACATTGTTAACGCACAGTGCGTAACAGCTTACTGCCGCATGCATAAATCAGCCAGCGAACTTGCCTTAATGCAACGTGCTATGGACATGACTTTAGAAGTACACAAAGCAACGGCAAGTATGCTTTATGAAGGCATCACCACCACTGAAGTTGAAGCCTTTATTAAAAAAGCGCACCAAAAAGTCGGCGCACCGGGTAACTATTTTTGTATTGTGTTATTTGGTGTTGCGTCGTCTTTCCCGCATGGCGTTAAAAACCCGCAAACCCTTAAAAAAGGTGATGTGGTACTGATTGATACTGGCTGTAAAGTACATGATTACCTCTCTGACATTACCCGTACCTATGTATTTGGTGAAGCAACTGAACGTCAACGTATGTTTTGGCAACACGAGAAAAATGCCCAGCTTGCTGCTTTTGCTGCCGCAAAAAACGGTGAGCCATGTGGCAAAGTGGATGATGCTGCAAGACAGTATCTTGCCGAAAATGGCATGGGACCAGAGTATCAAACACCAGGCTGCCCACATAGAACCGGCCATGGCATTGGTTTAGATATTCATGAATGGCCATACCTAGTTGGTGGTAACCCTACCCCACTCGCAACAGGTATGTGTTTTAGTAACGAACCCATGTTAGTAATACCGGATGAGTTTGGTATTCGCTTAGAAGATCACTTTTATATGACAGACGAAGGCCCGCGTTGGTTTACCGAACCTGCTCATAGCATTGATGATCCATTTGGGTTAGCTAAATAAAATTCAAATTAACTTTATAAGGTCAGTTTTCTGGCCTTTTTTGTATCTGAATTATTACAATCATTAACAGTGTGGACATTTTAGAGACAACCTATCAGCTTTTATCATGTTATGATTTCAAGAATTTAACCTAACATAATTACGGAGAATAAATGGGTTTACGCTTTAAAGTACCGCATACGCTTATCTTACTGCTAAGTATGATGGTCATTGCGCTTATTGCTACATGGTTAGTACCACAGGGCTTTTTCGCCACTACATTAAGTGAATCAGGCCGCGAAATGGTTGTTGCGGGCACCTATCAAACAGTTGCTGAGCGCCATTACCTAACCCCATGGGATTTATTACAAGCCATACCTCGCGCATTTGCTGCTGCTCAAGATGTTATTTTCTTTGTGTTAATTGTTGGCGGTGTATTAGCTGTTGCACGTGCCACAGGCACTGTTGATGCACTTATTGGTAGGCTTTTAGAGCGACACGGTAAAAAGCCGCAACGATTAATCTTTATGGTGGTGTTTTGCTTTGCCTTGGCATCAAGCAGTATTGGTACCGCCGGTGAATATATTCCTTTTGTTATTATTCTCGTCGCGCTTTGTAAAGCAATGCGCCTAGATGCCATGACTGCCGTAGGTATGATAGTCGCAGGTTATGGTATTGGTTATGGTGTATCAGCTTTTAACCCATTTACCGTATTAATCGCACAGCAAATTGCAGGTATTCCTGTTTACTCTGGCTTAGAGTTACGTTTAGCTATATTTATTCCATTTGTGCTCATTGGTTTTCATCATGTTTGGCAATACACCAAAAAGGTAGCGAACGATCCATCTAAATCAATGATGATTGGCGTGCCTTGCCCACTTGAAAATCAAACAGCAACAAGTTACCCAGCACTTGCTCTTCGCCATAAACTCATTTTAGGCAGCTTCATCATTACCCTTGCAATTGCAGTATGGGGCATTGCAACGAAGGGCTGGTATTTATACGAGCTAGGCGGTGTTTTTATTGCTTGGGGTGTGATTGTCGCCATTCTAGGCAAACTCTCTGCAGATGAAGCAGCGAACAAATTTATAGAGGGCGTGTCTGATCTTGTTACCACCGCAGTGTTAATTGGTGTTGCACGCGGTATCGCACTTATTTTAGAAGACGGCCAAATCTTGCATAGTATTGTACATGGCATGTCGTTACCACTTTCTTATGTATCAGCTGAAATATCTGCAATTGGCATGTTGGTTATTCAAACCCTGCTTAATACCTTTATTCCTTCTGGTTCTGGGCAGGCTTATGTCACTATGCCGCTGATGGCGCCACTAGGTGATTTAGTCGGTGTACCAAGACAAGTTGCTGTGCTTGCTTATCAATTTGGTGATGGCTTTTCAAATATGATCATTCCGACCAATGCTGTACTTATGGGCATTTTAGGTATGGCAGGTGTGCCTTACGGACATTGGTTTAGATTCTGTTTACCACTACTAATTAAACTAATGCTCGCAGCCTCGGTTGTATTAGTATTAGCTGTAATGTTTGGCTATGGCTTAGATGTGCAGCCCACACTAAATTAAGTTAGTCGAGAAAGCTAATTGGCTCCTCGATAAATTAATGATGCCCGCTAACACCTATGTGTTAGCGTGGCTCTGTGCATTACTTGTCACGAAATATTGCCAGATGAAAAGCTAATTATAAAAACTTCTGTACGAAAGCTTTTAACTCGTCTTTTTCAGCTTCACTAGCAAATGAATTTGCCGGAATGATCAATGCTGACAATTTATCGACAAAGATATACACGTTACCTTTATGTTCTTCAATTACCTCTACTGCTTCCCATTTATAGAAGCAATGTCCTAGACTATTTATTTCAGTTATTCCGTCAGCTTGAAACTCTAAGCTTTTCTTTCCAATCACTAAACCATTATCATTTGGAATTGATAGTCTTTTGAATTTATTAATGTTGTATAGAAAAACAATAAGTAATATCGAAAAAGGAATTGCTGTGATCAGCGCAGATTGCCAATGAAAATCATTAAAACGAATAGACTTTAATTGGAACACAGACATAAAAGTTACAGCCAATACAAACCAGATGATCATATTCTTAAGAAAACTAGAGCTTGCTTTACTTTTTGTATTACACAGCCTATTCACCGCAAATTTGGAATACTCTAAGTAATCTTGCTTTGTAATGGTTATGTTTTTAATCATGAATTGAAATGTCCTTATAATAAAGAGTCCATAAATACAAATTCCCTTGGCACAAAGCAGCTAATCAAGGTGAGAACACTTGACAGCCTAACCTTTAGACTGTGGATTAACATTACACGTTATGAGTTCTTTAAATAGTTTGTGATGTACGTAGTGAAGTTTCTTAAGCAGAAAGTAAGGGTTTTACAGATTTAGCTTCTTCTTGATAACGATTTCTCGTATCCCATAAATCTACAGAGTGCTGGATATTAAGCCAAAACTCTGGGGTATTCCCTAACGATGCAGCAAGTTTAATTGCAAGGGGCGCTGTTAAGCTACCGCCATTAATCAAATTACTAACTGTATTTCTATGTACACCCATTGCTTCAGCTAAAATTTTTGATGTAATGCCCATAGGCTCCAAAAACTCTAGCTTGAGCATTTCACCTACACTCACAGGACGACGCTTTGTTATACGCATAACTCTTACCTCAATACTTATGAGGGTCTAAATAGGTGTTTTCTGCTACACCATCAACCCACTTAAAAATCAATCGATACTGTTTGTTCACTCGTATTGATCACCAATCTTTCAAGTTACCTTCAAGATGTTCAAACCGGTTACCTGGTGGTACTCTTAAGTCAGCTTCAGCCTTTGCTGCATCTAATATTTCTAGCTTACGGTATAAAGCATTCTCTATAACCTTAGGGATTAATCGATGTCGTTTATCCTCTTCATAGAATGCTTCGAGCCACTCATCCTAAAAATTTACAGCCATATCCTTGCACTGCCCTTTTGTGCATCAATATACAAATAGTAGCGCACAGTCATAATGTGCACAACATATACGTTTAAAAAACACTCTGGGCACTTTTGTCGTGTATAAACTTATTCGTAGAAAAATATTTTTGAATATAAATGAGTTGGTACTGAATGATAGTTCCGTGCCTAAATCAGAAAATAAGCCATACCTTGATTATGCCCCAAAATAAGTTAGGTTAAATGCTCTAACTGCTGCTTTGAGCAATCAAAAAACGGTCCAAGCCCTACACATTGAATGATAAGTTAACGCATCTTTAATAATAGCTAGAAAATTTTGCTTAATGGGCTTACAACACCGTTTGCTCCTTGTTGTAAAACATGGGTGTAAATCTGTGTGGTTTTGACATCAGAATGGCCCAATTGTGCTTGAACGGTGCGAATATCGGCGCCACTTTGCAATAGGTGCGTTGCAAATGAATGGCGCAAGGTATGAGGCGTAATAACCTTTGTAATATTGGTTTGCTTTAATGCTTTTTTAACCGCTTTTCTAACACATGTAGGGTGGAAATGGTGGCGACGTATCTCGCCAGTTTCTGGGTCATCACTTAATTTGTAGGAAGGAAATAAGTATTGCCACGCTAGTGATTTATTAGCTGAGGGATATTTACGAGTTAAAGCGTTAGGCATCCACACACCTGCGTATCGCTCGTTTTGTAAATCTAATCTTAAATATTCTTCAACTTGCAAAATTTGATTTCTAAGTAATGGGATCAACTCCGTTGCAAGAGTAACTATACGATGCTTGTTGCCTTTTCCGTTCCAAATTTGAATGCATTTGTAATCAAAATCAATGTCCTTTACTCGCAATTGCACCGCTTCCATCACACGCAAACCACTTCCATGCATTAACCCCGTGATTAAGTAATATCGCTTGGAAAGATGACTCATCAATTGCTTTACTTCATCAGGCGTCATCACTACAGGCAGCTTGGGTTGTCGATTACTTCGTGCAAAATTCAAGTTTAAAGAAAGCTCATTTTTGACAATATGTTTATATAAAAAAGCGAGCGCATTTAAAGCTGCACTTTGTGTTCTAGGTGACATATTACGTTTTAATACAATATGGTCTAAAAACGCTTTGACTTCTGCATCTCCCATTGAGCTTGGGTGACGTTTGTTGTGAAAGTGAATAAATTTTGCGATCCAACCTAAATAAGCATTAATTGTTCTTAATGAATACTGACGAGTGAGCATAAGTCTGCAATGTAGTTTAAATAAGGAGAGCGAGTTTCATTTTCATTCCTTTGAAATGAAGCTGTATATATACAGTTTTAGCTCAGTCGCTCGTATAGTCAAGAAAACGACCCAATCGCTCGTTTTTATCCTGAGGTAAAAGCGAGAACTCCTAAATTTTAATAACACTGGTAATTAGTTAACAAGTTTGTTAGAAATAATCTAATAAGAAAAACGAGCTACGCTGTGGTAGAAAAACGCGCGATTAGCTCGCTATAAACATGTTAGCTGAACATAATGACTCCAGTATATTTTCATAACATAAGTGTAATAATAAGTGAGCGTAGAAAATTTCTTTTCTATACTTTCGTGTGTTCTTTTTGTGTTTTGGTTGGCAGTTCTTTATTAAGGCATTTCATTAGTATTGATCACACCTTGTTGAGGTTAATTTCTGCTATGTCTGGAGTAACGTTATTCTGGTGTGTTGCTTTATGTGGTCTGTGGTTATGGTATAGAAAAGATCCTATAGATGTTAAACCAACAAACTCAGCACTGAACTTTTTTCAATCTATTGGTCAAGTGTTTCATTGGTTATATTCAATTATATTTGGGCTTTGGTTTGTAGGGTTAATAATCATGACAATTTTTATACCTTTTAGTGTATTGTTCAGCTAACAAGGCCTTTATGAATGGGACGCAAAAAGCTTGGCTTCGCTCATTCTTCGCTATTTTAGCCAAGCATTTTCCGCCCCATAAGGCGGCGTTATATTTTCAGAGGTAGTCCGTTGGAAACTGAATTAAGCATTGAGGGAAGTGTTACTGAATCTAAATCAAGAAAAGAGCTCATTCCTCTATGGATTAAAATATTTGGGTGGCTTTTCTTGGTACTTGGCGTTGTTGCTCCAATTTTATATGTGGCTTCTGCCATTTTCGACTTTGAAGCAACATATGAAATGTTTGGGTTAAGTTACACTGGTAGCGCTTATGCAGCTATGCCTATGCTCATATCATTTATAATTTTAGTTAATGGTTTATGCGCATATGGGCTTTTATTTCAAAAAGATTGGGGGTTAATGTCTTGTTTGGTTATGGGTTACATCGGCTTGCTTATAACTCTAGTAAGTATGTTTATTTACCTGCCAGATTTAACTATCCGTTTAGAACCATTGCTACAAATACCGTATTTAGTAAAGTTGCATAAAATGAAACCTCAGTGGTAATGAAAATATAACAAAGCAATAATGAATGGGACGCAAAAAGCTTGGCTGCGCTCATTCTTCGCTTAGTATAGCCAAGCTTTTGTGCGCCCCATATTGCGGCGTTATGTGTAAATTATGACCATAGAAACATTCAACCATATTGAAGCTGGCTTATGGTTCAGTATTGGCTTAGGGATGCTAATTACTGCTGTCATTAGGCGCAGAGATAATCGTTGGCTAACGCTTTTTCTGGTAGCTACGGTTGCATTCACTCTATTTGGCGTATCAGACATAATCGAAGCTGAGACAGGAGCATGGTGGAAACCGTTGGAACTATTGGCTCTTAAAGCCACCTGTGTTTTAACTTTTATATGGTGCTATCTCAAAGGGAAAAAATTAAGTGCCCAAAACACATAATAAGCGCCATTTAAACGCCGCTGCGTGGCTCATTTCGCAACACGCTGATCGCGTTTGTGGCGGCCGTTACCACCGTCCGCTTCTGGCACAGAACCGCCCGTCGACTAAAACTCATTTTTGTCCATTGACGAGTTATAAACTGCCCCTAGATGAGTTAACGTAATTGCTTTAAAAGTCTGCTATGAGCAGAAATTGAAAATTTTCTTTTGATACATTTTTATATTCAGGAAAACGAGCAATTAGCTCATATTTATCGTCCGACACTTTACCAATATAAAAATATTTTGTTAACTAGCAAAAGGTTAGCTAATTTGATAAAAACATAGTAATAATAAAAAAGTGTAATAATGATAAAAATGTGTAGTTGATTGGTAGAAAAAAACCTATTAACACTATTAAATTGTTATGACCACAATTAACAAAGGAGTTAGTTAATGAAGAGGTTTGTACCTTACCTTGGCATTTTTCTGTTGGGTTGCTCTTCAACCCCACCAATTGATATCAATAACCAAGTCGTTCCGCCGCATGAAAAAATTCTAGGTAAAGGAATGGATGAGTATGCCAATATTTGGTGGCAGTGGACGAGAGCCATACCAAGTGAAGTTAGCCCTTTAAAAGATAGAACTGGCGAGCACTGTCATGTAAACCAAACCGGAGAGGTTTGGTTCCTTGCTGGCGGGTTTGGGAGCTCAAAAATCAAAAGGACTTGTACTATACCTCAAGGAAAACACCTGTTTTTTCCTATAATTAACATGGCATATTGGCCCCGTGCAGGCTATAAGCTTTCATGCGACAGCGCAAAGCAATCAGCCGCATTGAATAATGACAAACTAATTTCAATAAATGTTGAGGTTGATGGCGTCCAAATACCAAATACTGGAGAGTTCAGATTTAAATCTTCTGACTGTTTTGATTTAAATGGTCTAATTCCCAAAGAATACAACGCCCCTGTTGTTTACCCAGCTGCTGCGGATGGCTATTGGCTAATGTTGCGCCCTTTGGAGTTAGGAAGACACACGATTAAATTCAAAGCTCAATACAATAGGCCTAATGGTGCCTATGGTAAAATGGCGCAGGATATTGAATATAACTTGATCGTAAAGTAGCCACAGCAATCGAATCAAGTAGCCCCCTTCAAAGCGGGGCTTTATGCCGGCGTTACTAAAGGCTATCTTATATACAGAGTTGTACTTCGGCTCTAACTCATTTTTGCCCCAAAACGAGTTAAAGTAAATCCTTTTAAGGCTTACTTTTGAAAATAACAAGGTATTGAGTTTGGCCTAAAATAATAGTTAATTGATTTCCATCCTGTGTAGTATCCGCATATATTCAAGAAAATAACCTACGAGCGCATTTTCTTTTTCTGAATATCTTTAGTATCAATAAAAAATTAGAATTGGCAATGCATTACGTTATTTGTTAAAAATAGATTTATTAATACATGAGCTTAACATCAGTAAAAGATGCGCGACGCGCGCACTATAAAATTGTTATACATCTTGAATAGGCTGTTTCCACATATGAGAAAATTGCTCGTTATTTTGTCGTTCTTTTTTGCAACTGGCAGCTCTGCGGTGTGTTTATCAGACAAGCCGAGCGTCAAAAGTGAATATGAAAATAATGAAGCTGTATTCGTAGGCAAAGTAGTAGATGAGGCGTATTTGTCTGACGACCAAGGCTTTTACACCGCACTACTTTATTCAATAAAGGTACAACATACCTATAAGGGAAAGCAGTCAGATATTCTTGTTGCCTTTAATAATATGGATAGTGGTAGATTCCCTATGGACGTGGGAAAAGAATATCTAATTTTTACTGATGCCTCGTATAGCCCAATTATTATTAGTAGTTGTGGTAATTCAAAGGAAGTTTCAAATGCCGCAGAAGCAATCGCGGAAGTAAATAAGCTCGCTAGCCAAGATGTATAACAAACCAAGTCAGCGGGACACTAACACGTAGGCTCCCGTCACTTCGTTCCGTATTTTAGCCTACGTGTTATTGCCCCTGCTTGGGGCGTTACTGATTAAATACTCTAACTCATTTTTGTCCAAAAATGAGTTAAAACCACAGGCTTCAACTCACTAATAATAAATATTAAGGGCTAACGACATGCCTTATTAGTTTTAGGCAGGCTTTAAACTTTACGTTATGTATAGCAATTTGATTACATGCCACCAAAGCGCGTTTTCACTAAATGAGGCTCTAAGATTTCGCCGCTGAATGCTACTTTGTCAAACTGTGGCACCATTTGAGACATTACTTGGTCAAAAATTAATTTGGGCAGACAATAATTTAGCTCAAATCTAAACTGACAGTCACCCGCTTGAAAATGGATGACTGTCAGATCAAGTTTGTGCTAGTACACCTTTATACATTATTTAATCTTTAGTTCGATGACTCTTACCCAATCATCACTCGTTTCAACTAAATTTTCTAAAGTGAGGACGCCATCCTTTTGGTTAAATTTTACCCCCTCATTCGTTGCTAATAATTGAGCAGATTTGATTGGTGTATCTAATTCAATTTCTAATGTTTTTCCCTGCCAATTAAGAATATGCACAAAAATACTGTCTTTGTTTTGTGTAGTTACGCCCCAACTTTGTGGTTTTATTGGTCCACCACGTGTCTTATAAATACTTGTTCCATATTTTCTAAGCCATTTCCCCATCTCCGCAAACGTTTGTAAGTTTTCAGGCTGTAATTTTCCGTTAGGCATAGGGCCTGTATTTAGTAAGTAATTTGAATTTCGTCCTGCTGCACTTACTAATGTTTGTACAAGTTCTTTTGCACTTTTATAGTTGTCGTCAGTTAAACTAAAACCCCAGCTACCATTCATAGTTTGAGCCATTTCTAATGGGAGTTTCCCTAGTCGTTTTTGATTTGTTGGTAGCTGCTGCTCAAAACCTTGATAATCTTCCCCTGGCACGGTAAATCTGTGATGATTGTTCACGATCAACGTTGCTGGCTGTAATTGATGGATCATTTTATAAGTGCGCTGTAATTGCCATTTATCCCAATTCAAAGAATCCTCTTGGTCCCACCAACCATCAAACCATATCCCACCAATAGGTCCATATTGCGTCAATAGCTCAGTCAATTGTGCATCTTGAAACTGTAAATACTTTTCCCAATCACCACTTTTTGCGCGCTTAGTATAGTGCCCTGTTCGCCCCCAAGGATAATAATCAGGATGATGCCAATCTAGCTGTGAATAATAAAAGAATAATGCTAATCCATTTTTATGGGCCGCTTCTGCAAGGGCCTTGATTGGATCTTGCCCATAAGGTGTACTATCGACAATATCGTAATCAGACACTTTGCTATCATACATAGAAAAACCGTCATGATGCTTGGATGTAATTACTATATATTTTGCGCCAGCATCTTTAAATGCTCTTACCCACTCGTCAGCATCAAAACCAGTGGGATTGAAAAATTGTGCTAAACGCTGATATTTTTTCCCTGATATACGTAAATCTTCCATAATCCACTCTGCACCATATGGGCTTCCAACACCGCCAAGCTGGCTATAAAGCCCCCAATGAAGAAACACTCCAAATTTATTATCCTGAAAAGTTTCACGAGCAGATAAATTTTCTGGGGCTGGTGTATAGGGCTCCACTTTAGAAGGGTCTACGGCCACACTTTCACCAGCAACTGTTAGCTCTGACATCAGTAAAGCTGCGAGGGTTAATAATGATAAAATTTTGTACATTCTATACCTCTATATAAAATTAATTGTAACGTTTATATAACATATAAACATGTAGCCCAACATCTAGCAAGCATATATGAAATTAATTTTTACACTTAAAACTTGAGGTGGTTAGACATACTGTATCTATTAATCTTATTTCTTATTGGAATGAGTCCTTAGGAAGGATAATTCTTAACCGTTGTAAGGAGGAAATTTATCAACTTTGTTTTCATCACATATGAATCCATGACTCTATTTATAGAGCCACAAATCTTGAAATTATTGACGTTGCCTTTACGCTTAAATCCATAAAATCATTATGTATTACTTAAAATAAGTCTAAGAGGAGTTCTAAATAACAACTTAAGATAATATAAAAGATTAGCGAATGGAGATAGGGATAAGAAAATTTCTAAAATCAGCACATAAAAAGAAGAGCGACATTAAAAAAGATAAAAAATGAAGCGTATTTAGCGCTTCATTATGTTCGATATAAAACTTTGATTACATGCCAACCAAAGCGCGTTTTCACTAGATGTGGTTCTAAGATTTCACCGCTGAATGCTACTTTGTCAAACTGTGGCACCATTTGACCGCGTCTGAATTCACCTAAGTCGCCGCCTTTTTTACCTGACGGACAGGTTGAATGTTTTTTAGCTAGGGTCTGAAACTTAGCACCCTTTTTAAGTTGCTTAATGATGTCTTCAGCTTGTTCTTTATGCTTAACAAGAATGTGCAGTGCGTGTGCTGTATTTGCCATGGAAAATCTCGAAAATTAAAACGCGCGTATTTTATCACGGCAATCAACACTGAGCCACTGTGGCTATTTATGTTTACTTGTTGCCTGTAAAAATCCTTTCACCAAACAAAATTGCGCTAAATAATAACTACCCATGATTGCGATATCTGCATGCGCTATTTCTAAATAAAAACGATTAAGACCAAGAATAGAGTCTGATATAACAAATACGGCCCCACCTAACACTAAAAAGCCGTTAGATTTATCCGTCATCCAAGTAAAGCTTGCCATTATGGTGAGCACCAGCATATAGAAAAGTACCGGAATGAGCATCTCATTTAAGTTTGGATAAAATAAGCAAAAAACGATGATAGCTAAAAATAGATAAAGAAGTACAACGTCAAGTCGCCAGTTTTTAATTGGCAACATAGTAATGATATAAAAACCGTGGCTTACAAAAAATGCCGCTAAACCGCCTATAAAGAGTTGCCCTGTATCAAGGGCGAGCAACACATCACCTAGTGCTGAAAAACTAAGAGCTAATAATAAAGTAATAAACGTGCGATTTTGTAACTGACTTCGCGCTTTTATCACCATCACAATCAATAGGCCAATAGGTAGTGTTTTAAATAGCGCCATAAAAGGCTGAGGCAATGCGGGCTGTAATAGCAGTAAAGCAATGTAAAACGTACTTAGGGTTAGAAAGACAATGTTCATATTCTTATTATTGTTGTTTGTTCCCAATAACGAGAATAGCAAGCTTTACTTTAAATGTTTATAAAAAATGCTGCTTTTGTTTTTCAGTCAGTAACTTACACTGTGTTTGTTTACCAAAAAACCGATAACGATTACGACCAAGCCAATCATACATACGATCGCGAAAGCCTTTTGGCAGTAGCTTGAAAACGTAAGCCAAAGAGAAAGGAAAACCTAATTGTGTTGCGATAAATAACACAGCGTCACTTTGTTTATATAGCTGGATATTATCAATTACTAACATGGAGGAAAGAGGATCTTTAACTTTGTGAGCCTTTAATAAACGCTCACCTTTATCGCTTTGCATAGGGCATAACTTAAAGGTTATTTGCTTATCAAAGTGAATAATGAACCGCACACAAAAATGGCACAGGTTGCACTGACCATCAAACAGTATGACTGGACAGTGAGTTTGCAAGATTAACCGCTTACCTGCACAACTTGTTTTCCGGTAAAACCACCAGCAAGTTGTTTATTTAAAGCTGCTGAAACAGCCTCAGCGGTAAAGTCTACGGCATGAATTTGTGGCAGTTTTATCTCGCCACGGGCTGCATTATCGAGTAATAAGTTACCCATAAAGCTTAGCTTTTGCTGCGCACATAAGCTATTTGCAAGCCACGCTCCGCCTAACGATACAATGCCAATATTTGGTGCGCGTCTAAACATAAGTTCTTGCTCAAACTTAGGTAATTCATTTAAACAGGCAATACGGCCACAAAAGCGCATTAGCTCAACGTTACGAATAGTAGTATCGCCACCAATACAATCAAGCACTGCATCAAAGCCTTGCGGACCTAATTCACGGCGAATTTTATCTTCAAGTTTTGGGTCTTTGTAATCAAACACCACATCAGCACCTAATTGCTTAAGTAACTTATGATTGTGTTTGCTGGCAGTAGTAAACACAGTTGCACCACGTTGCTTAGCAAATTGAATAGCGAATTGGCCAACGCCGCCTGCACCTGCATCAATAAACAGTGAATCCCCTTCGCTTAGCTGCAACTTATCAAGAGCAATTAATGCTGTCATACCTGAACAAGGTAAGGTTGCAGCGTCTGCCGGTGAAACGTTATCTGGCACAACCGATACTGCATAGTTTGGTACCGTTGTGTATTCAGATAACACACCTTGGTCACCAAGACTGGCGTGCCATACAACACGCGCGCCAACACCAGGGAATACACCTTTATTTGCCTGAACAACCACCCCAACTGCATCATGGCCTAATACATGGGGGTAATGCCATTTACAAAAACCTTGTTTTGCAAAGTTGGCATCACCATGATTTAAGCCCACATATTCAACTTTTATCAAGAGCTCGTTGCCTTCAGGGCTCGGTACTGGCACAGAGAGCTCAGATAACGCAATCGCGTCATTTGGTTCAAGCAGTGCAAGCGCGCGCATTGTTGACGGAAGATCTGTAGTTTGTTGAATATGTGACATTGAATACTCTGGGTTAAAGGTTGTTTAGTTCAAAGCTCCAACGACCATTAAACGCTTGATAAGCACTTACTTTGGCCTGTAACGAAGCAATTGTTGAATCAACAGCGTTCTCTTGCGCTATTAAAACATCCTGTCTCGCATCTAACAACTCTAAGTAAGGAATTTGTCCTTCTTGATACATTGCTTGAGCTTGACCAAATGCTTTATTCGCATAATTAAAACGCTGATCAGCATAACTTAACTGTTGCTGCTGTTTGACTAGTCTTTGTAAAGTAAGTTCACTATCGCTAATGGCTTTTAATACTTTACTTTGATAGTCACTGTAAGCGGCTTCACTTAAAAACTGCTGTGCATCACGCTGAGCTAATAATGCAGGATAGCTGAGCAATGACCATTCAACTTTTGGCGTTACTTGCCATTGTTGCACGGTATCTTCTAAGCCATTACTGGTTAAGCTCACCACACCTGCAAACCCTGCCAAACTAATATCTGGCAGAAGTGCTTTTGAGGCGGCAACACTTAGCGAATAAGCCTGACTAAACTGATACAAAGCACTGGTAATATCTGGTCTCAGTGCCATTGCTTCACTTGCTTTGTTGAACGACACGCTAAATTCGTGACTGAGTAACTCAGGCTCTTCGACCAATGTTATATCGCTTGCAAGTCGACCGGTTAGTACTGCAAGAGTTGCTAAGTCGCGATATTGCAAGTAACTAAGCTCAGGAATAAGCGCTTGTTGCTGCTTTAACTGCGCAAGGGTACGGTTAAGGTCAAGCTCATTCGCAACCCCCTCTTCTACTCGCGCTTTGAGCACATCAATACTTTGCTCGAGTGCCTCGATTTGCATCTCAATGATAGCTTGCTTTTGCACATTACCTTGATAGCTTACATAGCCTTGCACCACGGCTGAGACTACTTCAACCTGTAATGCTCTTACTTGCTCTGCTTGGTTTAATGCACCCGCATTAGCAGCATCGACTAGCGCTGTAATGCGGCCAAACAAATCAAGCTGCCAATTTACGTTCACACCAGCGTTTGATTGGCGTGTAATAACACCATCTAAGCTGCTGCGCTCTGCGCCTACGCTTAGGCTGCCCTGCGGATAATAATCCGCGCGGGCTGCACCTAAACGGGCAATGGCTGCATCAAGTTGAAGTTGGCTGGTTTTTAGGTCGTGATTCATTGCTAATGCATCAGTCACTAAGTTGTTTAACTGCGGCGAATCTAAACGGCGCCACCAGTTATTTTCGCTCGCACCTTCGTTTTGTTCACCAATTTGTGTATCGCTTACAAATTGTGTCAAGCTCACTTGCTGCTCTTGCATATCGACGCTTTGTGCGCAGCCAGCCAGTGCTCCGGCTAACAGCATTGCACTAACTAGTTTGCCGTGTTTAAAGATTGCATGAAGAGGCTTATGCATCGTGTTGCTCCTTCTGCGATTTTTTAGTTACTAACATATAAAATACCGGGGTGAACAATAAGCCGAACACGGTTACACCAATCATGCCTGAAAACACTGCGTTACCCATGGCATGACGCATCTCTGCACCTGCGCCTGTGGCAAGTACAAGGGGTACAACACCGGCTGTAAAGGCAATTGACGTCATTAAAATTGGGCGAAGTCGTAAGCGACACGCTTTAATAATGGCTTCAAGGTGAGACAGCCCCGTTTTATGCTGATCTCGTGCAAATTCAACCATCAAGATGGCGTTTTTACTTGCCAGTGCAACCAGTACGATTAATGCGATTTGCGTGAAGATGTTGTTGTCATCACCAACAAGCCACACACCTAACAAGGCCGAGAATATAGTCATAGGCACAATCAGAATAATAGCCAGTGGTAATCTTAAGCTCTCGTATTGCGCAGCAAGTACCATGAACACAAGCAATACAACCAGAGGGAAAACATACACCATGGTATTACCCGCTAATATTTGCTGATACGTTACTTCTGTCCACTCAAACTCAATACCATTTGGTAATGTCTCAGCTAGGATTGCTTCAATCGCATGTTGTGCTTGGTCTGAGCTATAACCTGGTGCTGGGCTACCATTGAGTTCAGCTGTAGGGTAACCGTTATAGTGCATCACACGATCTGGGCCTGTTGTTGGTGTTACCGTTAACACTGAGCCTAATGGCACCATATCACCCATACTGTTACGTACTTTAAGATTTAAAATTTGCTCTGGATCTTGACGGTAATCGGCATCTGCTTGCGCATTGACCTGATAAGTACGACCAAACAAATTAAAGTCATTCACGTAAACAGAGCCTAAGTACACTTGTAAGGCATTAAATACTTCATCAAGTGGAATACCTTGAATAAGCGCTTGCTCACGGTCAATGTCGATATCCATTTGTGGCACTTGAATTCTAAAGGTTGAGTATAGGCCCATTAACGCAGGGTCTTGCTGTGCTTTAGCAATAGTTGCTTGCAAGCTATTAAAGAGTGCCTCAAAGCCTTTGTTTGCACGGTCTTCAATTTGTAATTTAAAGCCACCTGTTGTCCCTAAACCTTGAATTGGCGGTGGCGGGAATACCGCAACAAACGCTTCATCAATTGTCGCAAACCTTTGATTTAACTGAGCCGCGATTGCCATTGCTGACATACTCGGATCTTGGCGATCTTCAAAAGGGGCAAGTGGAGTAAACATAATGCCGCTATTAGGACTATTTGTGAAACCATTCACCGATAAACCAGGAAACGATACTGTGTTTGCAACACCCGGTACTTGTAATGCAATTTTTTCCATTTCTTGCACGACTTCTTGAGTTCTGTCTAAGCTTGCCGCATCTGGTAGCTGTGCTACTGCAACTAAATATTGCTTATCTTGCTGTGGAATAAAGCCACCTGGTACAGTATCAAACAATTTAACTGTGCCACCGACAAGTGCAACATACGCAACTAATACAATCACACTCATACGAATTAGTTTTTGAACCAGCTTTTCGTAACCATTGGCGCCTTTATCAAATAAGCGGTTAAAAGGTTTAAATAGCCAATTACCGAATATGCGATTTAATAACTTAGTTAAACGGTCAGGTTTTGCATCATGACCTTTTAGTAACAACGCCGATAACGCAGGCGATAGTGTTAACGAGTTAAACGCTGAGATAACCGTTGAAATAGTAATGGTTAATGCAAATTGCTTATAAAATTGACCAGATAAACCTGTAATGAAAGCAGTAGGAATAAATACCGCACATAGGACAAGTGCAATGGCGATAATTGGCCCAGTTACTTCTGTCATCGCGACACGGGTTGCTTCAAGCGGTGATAAGCCTTGCTCGATATTACGCTCAACGTTTTCAACTACAACAATGGCATCATCAACAACAATACCAATGGCAAGTACCAAGCCGAATAACGATAAGGTATTAATCGATACACCCAGCCATTGCATAACTGCAAACGTACCAATCAAAGAAACGGGTACCGCAATAAGAGGAATTACCGATGCACGCCATGTTTGTAAGAACACAACGACAACAATAACCACTAACGCGATTGCCTCTAGTAGCGTTTTAATAACAGCATCAATTGAACCGCGTACGAATACAGTTGGGTCATAAACAATGTCGTATTCAACACCTGCCGGAAAGTCTTTTGATAATACTTTCATGGTTTCACGCACTTGATCAGAAAGCTCTATCGCATTTGAACCCGGGCGTTGGAATACCGGCATTGCAAGGGCTGGTTGACCATCTAACATCGCTCTTAGTGCATAAGTGTCTTGGCCCAATTCAAGGCGTGCTACATCACTTAGGCGCGTAAGCTGGCCTTGCTCACCTACTTTAATGATCACATTTTCAAATTCTTCTTGTGAGCTTAAACGCCCTTTAACATTCATAAGAATTTGAAATTGATTACTTTTCGACGTAGGTTGCGCGCCTAAACTACCCGCAGCAACTTGTTGGTTTTGCGCACGTAATGCATTTACGACGTCCATCGCTGTTAAGTCACGTGCTGAGAGTGCATCAGGATTAAGCCAAACACGCATTGAGTACTGACCACCACCAAACATACGAACATCACCCACACCTGGAAGACGTGCAATTTGGTCTTTGATATACAAATCAGCATAGTTCGCTAAGTAAGTTGTATCATGCGTTTTTTCAGGCGAATATAAATGCACCACCATGGTTAAATCTGGTGATGACTTTTCGGCTACAACACCTAAACGCTGAACTTCTTGTGGTAAGCGTGGTAGCGCACTGTTTACACGGTTTTGCACTTGGACTTGTGCACGGTCTAAATCAGTGCCTAAGGCAAAGGTTACCGTCAATGTCATGCGGCCATCACTGGTTGCTTGCGAAAACATATACAACATGTTTTCTGTACCATTGATTTCTTGCTCAAGTGGCGTCGCTACCGTTTCAGCAATCACCGTTGGGTTTGCACCCGGATAACTTGCCGTCACAACAACGGTTGGCGGCACTACCTCTGGGTACTCACTCACTGGCAATTGAAATAACGAGATTGCCCCTGCGATGAGAAAAATAAGCGACAGCATCGCTGCAAAGATGGGTCGCTGGATAAAAAAGTGTGAAAATTTCATTTTGACCTACTGTTTAGCAACCAAATCTGAGTGATTATTTGAAAGAGTGAATGCAATTCCGTCGCTATTGATAGTGACTGTGTTTGGTGAAATTGGCATACCAGGGCCAACACGCGCAGGGCCATTCACAGCAATCACATCATTTTCATTTAGACCTGATGTAATTGCTCGTAAGCTGCCGTAACGCTCACCAACCGTCACTAATTTATATTCAAGAACATTGCCTTCACCTACGGTAAGTACAAAGCGATTCTTTAAATCAGTACCAATTGCACGTTCAGGCACGATGACTTTTTCGCTCACTTTATTGGCAGCAAGTTTGATACGAGCAAATGAACCTGCGCGCAGTTGTTGTTCATCGTTTTCGAACACGGCACGTACACGAAGAGTGCCGGTAGTTTCGTTGATTTGGTTATCAATGAAGTTAATTTTGCCATTAAAGTTAAAGCTGGTTTGACCCACTTTTTGCATCACAACCGCTTGTTCACTTTGCGCTGTCACATCAGCAAATGACTGATTCCACGTACGCTCATCAATATCAAAATAAGCATACATTTGCTGGTTTGAAACAATGCTGGTTAATACGCTTTGACCAGCAAGCACATTGTTACCTTTGGTAATATTTGCACGCGATACGATGCCATCAATTGGCGAACGAACTTGCGTAAATGCTAAATCAAGCTCAGCGGCAGTTAACTCAGCCTGGAGTGCTAGTAATTGCGCTTCGCGCTGTCTTAGTGTTGATTTACGAGACTCAGCTTGCTCCGTCGAAATCGCTTTACGCTCAGTTAAGCGCTCTGCACGTTTTGCTTCACTTTTAGCTTGCTCAAGTGCCGCCTTGGCACTTTCGATTTGCGCTTTTAAACTATCAACCACGGCAGCAAAAGGACGTGCATCAAGGGTGAAAAGCAAATCGCCTTCTTTAACGCTATCACCTTCTTTAAAGTTAATTTTATCGATAACACCCGAAACACGCGGCATAAGCGCAACTTCTTGTGGCGCTTCTAAACGCGTTGTATAGGTGTGCCAATTTTGTACCGGTTTAACAAGTACTTGTGCTACATCGATAGGTTGTAATTGCTGTTGCTGCGCTGCTTGGTTGGCTTCTGTGCCACACCCTGCAAGCGTTAAGCTCGCAATGGTCACTGCCACTGCAAGAATAGATTTGTTCATCACGACTCTCCTGTTAATAGATTGGAGACAATGTTACGCAACTAATTAGCGGATAAAAATGATAGATTTTTAAATTCATTAATGCCAGAATGGCACCAATAAAGTTTGAGGAACTGCTATGGATACCACCAGCCGCTTATTAATGTTGCTTGAAGTGATTGAACGAGGCTCATTTGCTAAAGCTGCTGAGTCTAGAAATATAGACCGCTCAGTCATTTCAAAACAAATTAGCCGTCTTGAAGATGAATTAGGAGTGCGTTTACTTAATCGTACTACGCGATCTTTTTCATTGACTGCCGCTGGCGCTGAAATGGTAAAAAAGGCAGCCGAACTCAGAGATTTGCTATCAGATACCGTCAGACTTGCAGAGAATTACCACCAAGAACCCCGTGGTACGTTAAAAATTACCTCATCAAGTATTATCGGTAAGCGTTATATTCAACCTGTAATTAATGACTTTCAAAAACGTTTTCCACAAGTTGAAGTCGAGCTTCGTTTAGACGACAGGCTGATTGACTTAGTATCAGAGGGCTATGATTTGGCTTTCCGTGTTGGCGAGCCAAAAGACTCGTCATTCATTGCCCGTAAAATCGCCCGCAACCGTATGTTGCTGCTGGCCTCACCTGAGTTTATTGAAACATACGGTATGCCAAAGCATGTTGAGGATTTAAAAGAACTACCCGCTGCTAGCTATTCAAGCCCGAGTAAACGCATTAGCGGTATTCGTTATCGCAATGCCGATGGCGATATTATTGAACAAAATATAAAGAGTGTCTTTCGTGCTAATGATGCTGAAGTACTTTTAATGAAGGCTATTTCAGGCAATGCTTATGTTCTTGCGCCCGCATTTATTCTTGATGACGAAGTTAAACGTGGCGATCTCGTGCCAATTTTAACCGATATGGAATTACTCGATTACAGTGCGGTGTATGCAGTTTACCCACACAGAGACTTACCTGTAAGAACACGTTTATTCTTTGATGCTATGCGTGAATACATAGGCAAAGATATTCCAGTATGGGAAGCAAACATTCCTGACTTTGAGACTATGTATAAAGGCTAACTTGCGAAGCTTGAATAGCACTAACTCGCTTTATTTTGTTGGCTTAACTCATAAGCTGTTATCACTCTATTTCGGCCTTGCTGTTTAGCTTGGTATAGCGCATCGTCAGCACGCTTAATAAAGTTTTTAAGGGTTTGATTTGGCATGTAGCAAGCAACACCAATACTAATGGTCAGATTGATTGCTTCCTCATCAATGTTGTGGATAGTCGTTGATAACTGCTCGCGCAGCATATCTGCAAATTCATATGCACTCTGCGGGTCGCTATCAGGTAAGAAAATAGCAAACTCCTCACCACCAATACGAAAAACATAGCCTCTGTTAATACGCTGTCTAAAGAAACTGGTTACTTCAATTAAAATGCGGTCTCCCACTTCATGGCCATACTGATCATTAATTTTCTTAAAATAATCAAGGTCGAGCATTAAAATAAACAAGCCATTTTTGTTTTTAAGTTCTACTTCAAAATAATGGGTCATCGCCAAGCGATTACCTGCACCAGTCAATGGGTCGAGTAACGCTAAGTTTTCTAGCCGCTTACCATATTGTGCGCGGCTATTTTCAAAGGTATGAGACACCGCCCAAATACTAATGTACGTGAATGAAAAATTAAGTAAAAAATTAATGCTGTTAAGAGGTTCTAGACTTGATTTGGTTAAGAGAATACTCCCTTGCAGTAAAGCCACTATAAGCGACAAAACTTTGCCGTATTGCTTACCCAATAATAGATAAAATAAGACCGGTAGTGAGCAAGTCCAAATAAATAACAAACTTTTAATGTCGCTGAGATAAGTCCCTAGCGTGATAAGTAGCGATAAGAAAACGCATAATGTGAGTGACTGCCAAAGATGACCATTGCGTTTTCGGGTATAAAAAAAGATATAAAAACAAAACGATGCAAAAACGACTTCTAATGCCCCAAGTACAAAAAAGTCGTTAATAAAAAGATTAAAACCGGCGAATATTCCTGCAAGTACACCAAGACAAAAGCCCATCCATTTAAGAACGTTATTTCGTAATGCTTGAGTGCCTCTTAGCGCCCCAATATCCATCAGGTTTTTCGTTATTGTTTAAGTTGCCTAATTTTAACGCGAAACAAGTATTATAGGAACAAATTATTAAGCAAACTTGCATAAAAATGCAAAAATTTACATAAACCCCGGAAAAACTAATACTTTTTAACTTTTATTTTTAAATTATAGGATACGAGATAGTAGCGATTTCACATCGCGTCCAAGCACAACGAGCGCCTAGCACCTAATCATCAATCAAGTCACTGACCTCTTCAATTAACTCATCAAACTCATCACGAACGTTACTACGTTGTTTGTCGGTTAACGTAGGCTTTAGTTCTAATAACAAGTTAACGTAGTTATCTAGGTTTTTATCATCGGCTGCAATTAACTCATCGCTCATAAAGGCAAAACGATCATTAATGATCACAGCAAGTTGCTGGTTAAAGTCTTCTGGTTTTTGCTTTTGCATAAACAGCGTTTTTAAAGTGTCTAAACGCTTTTGTTTGTATTGCATCCACAGTAAAAATGTACTGACTCGCGTATTTGATGAGTTCTCTATCAGTGTTTTTTGCTGTGAAGAAAGCTTAGTACCGAACCATTCTTTATAGTTTTCAAGGTTTTCTTCAAAACGTTCTTTTTTATGTTGCTCAGGCGATTTCTCTTCGTGTTCTTTGTACTCATCGTTAATGTTTTCTTGCAGTGCAGCAACAAACTCAACTCGCTGCTGATAAGAAAGAGAGTTCGCTAAATCAATAAGCTCAGGCTCAATTTTATCAACCAGCGTTTGCCAATGCTGCTTTGCTTGTACAAAGTGTGCTTTAAGTTCGTTATGGTCAACTTGCTTATCTAACATGGCCTTTAAGCTTTCAAGATCACGTTTGTATAAAGGGAGTTGTGTTTCTCGATGCCAATCGCGGCTGGTTTTGACGATATGCTTAAATTTATCAGCTTGGTCACTGTTGAGATCTACATAGTCATCAATCCAAAATCCTGATAACCAGCCTAAGTTATTGTAAGTAAAGCTAGGGGAACACCCAGCTACTGTAAACAACAAACTAAATACTATTAGATACTTTGATAGCTTTTTCATTGTAGTTTTTTCAAATCCTGTTTCAAAACAAAGTAAACTTACCACTAAGAACAAAAATTCAGCAACTATAATTAAATGAAATTAATTATCATTTAAGTGTTGACGAACAATTAAACCTAAGTAATAATCGTTATCAACAACTTGGTTCGCTAAACTATTCTCACAGCAACATCATACTGTTAAAGGCTTTGATGCTGTTTTGCCAAGTTAGTTCAAGATGTAACTCTTGATTGTCATCTGTTTCCTCGACCCAAACATAGACATAAAACGTTACACTTTACTTGCTACATTGCTCATATCGGTGACGGTAGATATGACTCGAAAAAGCCCGCTACGGGCTTTTTTTATTTCTTTAATTTTTCTGTAAAATCTGTATCTTAAGCCTACTTGTTAATTGCAAAGCTTGCCGCTGTCTATAAATTGGGCATTTGCGGCTGTTGGGGCTAAACTAAAAGTGATGTTTTGCTCAGTGGCTGTTTGGCAATGCATTTTATCAATAGCTCAATGCTTTGCTATTGATACCTAACACACATTTGGAGGCAGACTATGATCAAGCCTAATTTTAAAACACTATTGCTCGCTAGTACGTTAATCTTGTCACCTTTAGCAAATGCCAGTCTTGAAGATGCCCAATTAGCGGCGAATGAAGGTCGTTTTGAAGAAGCACTTCATGAATTTAACTACCTTGCAGACAGAGGTTATGCCCCTGCAATGTATGAGCTTGCTAAAATGTACGAAGGTGGTTTTGGTGTACAACGCGACTACCGCAAAGCGGCAGAATTGTACGAAAAGGCAGTAAAAAAAGTACATGCTGATTCAATGTTCGCATTGGGTGTACTTTATCAAGAAGGTAAAGGAGTCAGACTTGATAGAGAAAAAGCGATTTCACTATTTGAAATGGCATCACAAAAAAATCACCCAGCAGCGCAGTTTAATTTAGGGGTTATGTACGCCAATGGCGAAGGGGTAATTCAAGATTACCGCACAGCACTCAGCTGGTACCAAAAGGCGGCAGCAAATAACTTTACTCTTGCTCAGTTCAATATGGCCTTAATGTATTACGAAGGTTTAGGAGTTCCTAAGAACCTCGAAAAATCATACATTTGGAATACCATTGCTGAATACAACGGCAACATGGATGCAAGCCATAGCCGTAAGCTAGATGAGCGCACTATGATGCCAGCAGAAATTGAAGCAGCGAAAGAAAAAGCAGACGCGATTTATGCAAAAATACAGGCTGGTTTATACGCACCTGACGGGCGTTTATAAACAAGCAGTGTACTTGCGCTTAACGGCGCAAGTACATCCATTTTAATAGTCTGATAAGCAACTTGTTTTGCTTTAGCAACAAACTGGTACGAGGATTAAACTTTCCTGATACTAGAGTATTTCTTGCATGGCTAAAGGTTTTAAAGCCTTCAATACCATGATAGTGCCCCATTCCAGACTCACCAATACCACCAAACGGTAGTTGGTCTGCAGTTACCTGCATCAGTACATCGTTAATTGCCAATGTACCGCTTCTGATTGATGAACTTAACTTACTTATTTTGTCTTTATCATGACCCAAAATGTATAAGGCAAGAGGTGATGAGTCGGCGTTTATAGTGTCAATCACCTGCTGCAGTGATTCATAACTCACAATTGGCAGTAAAGGCCCAAAGATCTCATCTTGCATTACCCGCATATCGTCATTTACTTGCGTTAAAATATGCAAACCCATGCGATGCTTAAGTTCATCGACTTGGTGCCCTTCTATTGGCTCGAATACTTGAGCCCCTTTGTCTTTTGCATCATTTAATGTCGAAATTAAACGTTGATATTGCCTATCAGAGATAATCGAGGTGAGGTTTTTACCTTCAACACCTTGTTTAAAATGCTTTTTATACAGCTCACTGAGTTGCAGTACTAACTGATGCTCAAGCTTTTTGGGCACAAACACATAATCAGGAGCAACACATATTTGCCCTGCGTTGTTTAGCTTTCCGAATAACAGCGTTTTAGCAGCCTCTTTAATATTCACATCATCAAGAATCACAACCGGTGACTTGCCACCTAACTCAAGGGTCACTGGGGTGAGGTTTTTACTGGCCGCTTGCATCACTTTACGCCCTACTGATGTTGAGCCAGTAAATAGTAAATGAGCAAAAGGTAAATCACAAAAAGAGGCGGCGGTGTCGGCTTCGCCTTCAATAATAATGCAGTGCTCAGATATGTCACCGTCCATTATCTGCTTAATAACCGCATTGGTATGTGGGGTAAACTCGCTTAGTTTTAACATAACGCGATTACCCGCCGCTAATGCGCTAAGAGCCGGTACTAATGCTAATTGAATTGGGTAATTCCATGGCGCAATAACACCTACAACTCCTTTAGGCTGATAATGAATATGTGCCGATGAAGGCCATAAACTGATACCCACACTGCGTGACTCGTTTCGTGACCATTTAGGTAAGCGCTTTATGGTATCAGTTAATGACTTTACCGTTGGCAGTAAATCACCAAGCACAGTATCAAACTCGGTACGGTAGCCAAAGTCTTTACTTGTTGCAGCTACTAAGGCTTGCTCATTTTCAATTAGGCGGGATTTAATCGTTTTTAACAGCTTTATACGCTGATCAATCGCTAAATATGGCTCGGCCAAAAAGGCATCGTTGAGTTTTATAAATTCACTCTGTAATTGTGCGTGTATATCAGTCAAAACATCATCTCTTGATAAACGATTTTAGCCACTATAACCAGCTATATTTATCTGAGCAACTTTATAAATGTAAAAACAGCGCTCATAGTGAGCGCTGTTATTGGTTGGAATAGGTTGAAAACTTAAAGGCTTAACTAAAAACCAAATACCACTGCGGCAATAGTCATAGTAACTAATGTGATCATCGCAATAGCAATTATGTTCAGTGCAAAGCCAGAGCGGATCATATCTCGCATTTGAATTTGCCCAGAGCCGAACACTATCGCATTAGGCGGAGTCGCAACTGGCATCATAAACGCACAGCTACACGCAATAGCCGCAGGAATAACCCATACAAGTGGTGTACCAAATACTGACTCAGCAACAGGGCCTAATAATGGTAAGAAACCTGCAGCTGTAGCCGTGTTACTGGTGATCTCAGTTAAGAAAGTGATTAAGGTTGCCACTGCTAGAACACTTAATACCAACGGAATTGCACTCGCTCCTTCAATCATGTGAGCAATGTATTCAGCAAGACCAGAAGATTTGATTTGCGCAGCTAGTGTTAAGCCACCACCGAATAGAAGCAACACGCCCCACGGTACTTTAGCGGCACTTTCCCAATCAAGAATACGCTCACCATCACCTTTGTTTGCCGGTAACACGAACAATAATAATGCTGCCGCAATAGCAATACCCGTATCAGAGATTTTTAAGCCCGATAAGTCGGCAAGTACAGGTCTGAAGATCCAGCATACTGCCGCTAAAACAAACACGGCTGCTACGCCTTTTTCAGCGCGCTTCATTGCACCAAGCTCTTGTAACTGCGATAAAAATAACGATTTAGTATCTTTACTTGCTGCTTTGGCACAATCGGTATCTACTTTATAAGCAAACTTAGTTAACCAAACCCAACATAAAGCCAGCATAACAGTTGCAAGTGGTACACCTACTTTCATCCACTCAGCAAAGCCAATATCAATTTTGTAGCTGTCTGATAAATACGCAGCCATAAGTGCATTGGGTGGGGTACCAATTAAGGTTGCAATACCACCGATACTTGCACCATAAGCGATTGATAATAATAATGCTTTACCAAATTGATCATTTTCAGGGTTAGACTGTTTAACCAGCATAGTAATCGACATAGCAATTGGTAACATCATCACAGCAGTTGCTGTATTTGACATCCACATCGATAAAAATGCCGTTACTAACATCATGGCTAAAATTTGTAGGCTTGGCTTAGTACCAGCACGAAGCATGGTATTAAGCGCAATACGCTTATGTAAACCCCAACGCTCCATCGCGATTGAGATCAAAAAGCCGCCTAAGAATAAAAAGATCAAAGGGTGTGCATAAGGTGACGCGACCCCTTTGATTGCTGCAATGCCAGCAAGAGGTGATATAACCAGTGGCAATAATGAAGTAGCAGGAATTGGCACAACTTCGCTTACCCACCAAGTAGCCATCCAAAATGCAAGGCCTGCGGTACGTAGTGCTGATACACTCATACCCGCTGGTGGATCGATTAAGCAAGTTAATAACATCACTAATGGGCCCAGCAGTAACATTACTGTGCTCATTAATGGGCGTGGCTGTGAGCCATCTTTTGTTTGATTTACTAATGACATACCGACTCCTTAGAACTTGTATTTAAGACCAATTGCAACGCTGTTGTCTGATTCAAGTTCTAAATCTAAATCAGTATAGAATAAGTATGCTGTGGTTTGTTTATCAAAAACATAGTCAACACCTGCTGTCCATTGTTTACCTTCTTCAGCATGGCGAATTTTTGAGTCGTCTTTAACATATTGCAGCTTAGGTACCCATTTATCGATTGCATAGCTTGCGCTAAGTGCATAGCCATTGCCTTCTTTCGTACCGTCGGTTGATTCGCTGCGCTGGAATAAACCCGCTAACTGTAGGTTATCAAGTTTCCATGCTGCAACCACACGGCTTGCTGTTAACTTATTAAGTGCATCAACATGGCTGATAGCAACATAGTAGTCTTTAGATTTTAATGCACGGTCACCATAAATAACCGTTGCCGCAAAACCATCTTCATCGTTGCTACTGTCATCTTTTGGTGCATAAGTTAACGCAAGTGATGCGCCACCGTATGTTTTTGAGCTGTAGGTAATAGTATCGCCGATACGGTCTTGACCTGGGATCAGCTGTGCAATATCTGCTTGGGTTTCGTTAAAACCGTCTACTTTACCTTCTGAGTATTTAAAACGAGTGTCGTTACGACCGACAACCACTTCACCAAAATCACCTGCAAGGCCTAAGTAAGTATTACGAGCTGAAAATGGCTCGCTGGTATCGTCATGTTCAAAGCCTTTTACTTGAACTTCGTATTTGAATACTGCTTTTAGCGACTCAGTTAGTTTGTGGCTACCTTTAATACCAATACGAGAAAAAGGTGCTTCTATTTGCGTACCTTCATCTGCATAGCGCATAACGCCTGTATCTGTGTTTGCTATTTGAACTTCTGCTTTACCGTATACCGCGTAGTCTGCTGCCATTGCTGAGCCAGCTGTGCTCGCTAAAATCACAGCCGCTGCTACGCGTGTTTTTGTATGAGTGAATATTGTTGTCATTATGCGCCCCTTATTAGGTTCAAATTGTTGTTCCTAACTATTAAGGCAAGTTGGTTGCCAACTTAGTTAATTTTAAAAAAGCTGTTAAATAACAGTAAATTAACTTTATTGACGTAAAAGAGGCTGTGTTTTATGGGTGGATATCCACACATTTTTAAAAATATGCTGTCACCAGTTCCACCCATTGTGAAGAGTTTAATATGAGAGGGCTGCTCAGTCTTTGAACATTTCGCGATTAATACCGTACTTGGTCATCTTGTCGTAAAGGGTTTTACGGGCAATTTGTAATGTAGCCATAGTCTCTTTTATGCTGCCGTTGTTACGCTCGAGCGCTTCTTCGATGAGTGATTGCTCATAAAAACTAATTTTCTCGGCAAGGCTTAAGTCCTGAGCAAGTTCGTTTTCATTATTTGCATCACTGTACGAGGCAAAGGCCAGATCAGAGCCCAGCAATACCGCACGTTCGGCCTGATTTCGAAGCTCTCGCACATTACCCGGCCAGTCATAAGCAAGTAGTCGCTGCTTTGCTTCACTACTGAGTGGTGCAGGTGGTTTATGAAAACGTGTCGCTGCTATCGAGCTAAAATGCTTAAACAACAGTGGAATATCGGCCTTTCTGTCTCGTAATGCGGGGATACTCACTTTAACTAAGTTTAAGCGGTAATATAAATCGGCTCTAAACTCCCCTGCTTCGACTAGTGTCATTAAGTCTACTTTGGTGGCAGCAACAATACGCACGTCTAAATCAATAGCGTGGTTATCACCTACAGGCGTTACTTTACGCTCTTCAAGCACCCTTAATAACTTTACTTGTAAACTTGCAGGCGTTGACTCTATTTCATCTAAAAAGACAGTACCGCCTTTAGCAAATTCAAATTTACCTTGTCGAGATTGCGTAGCACCTGTATATGCGCCACTGGCTGCACCAAATAGCTCACTTTCAATCAGTTGCTCGGGGATTGCGCCGCAGTTAATGGCAACAAAATTAGCCGCTGATCTGTTACTTTGATCATGTAAGTAACGGGCAACTAATTCTTTACCTGTGCCTGTTTCTCCTTCTATTAGAACATCGGCAGGAGTATCGATTACCGCATTGAGTAAATGCATCATTTGTTGCATTTGCTCGGTTTCACCTAAAATTCGCACACCGGGCGCAGAGGTTTTCTCTACTGCTATTTTTAAGGCGCGGTTTTCCATCACTAGAGCACGTTTTTCTAAAGCGCGGGCGATACAATCTAACAATTGCTCTGTCAGTGGCTTTTCGAATAAGTCATAGGCGCCTAGTTGCATGGCTTTCACGGCCACAGATACATCTGCAAAGCCGGTAAGAAAAATAACCGGTAATTCACTATCAAAGGCTTTCACTTGTTCTAAAAATGCCAAGCCATCCATTTTTGGCATGTTTATGTCGCTTAATACAATTCCCTCAAAACGACGACTCAATTTTGAAAGTGCCGCTGTAGGCTCACTAAAACACTGAACTTGATAACCTTCAATCTCAAGGAGTTGCTTTAATGAATCGCGGATCACCGCTTCGTCATCAATAACGATTACCTGATTACAGGTCGCTGCAACTACACTCATGATGGTTCCTTATTTGTTTGTAAGGTTATTATAAATTGTGCGCCGCCTTCAGGGCGGTTATGCGCCGATAATCGACCGTTAAATGAGTCGATAATTTGTCGTGAAATAGATAAACCCAAACCTAAACCGTTGCTGGTTTTAGTACTGTAAAATGGCTCAAAGATATTACCCAATGCATGTTGATCAATACCCGGCCCTGTATCAAGAATTGATAGCTTAACTCGGTCGTCGAATAGTTCGAGATCAAAACTTAATTCACGCTTTTCAGATTCACTCATTGCTTGGCTAGCATTGGTGATCACGTTAACCAATACTTGTTCAAACTTAACGCTATCGACCCACACTGTTATATTTGCATCAATATCAGCAGCTTTTACCTCGATATCGTCTTGCTTTAACTGGGCGCTGGCGATCATTAACGCATTTTTTAACATGCTCGCTAAGCTTTGCTGCCTAAGTTGAGTTTGCGCCGGTTTACTAAAATGCTTAAGTTGCGCGACAATCTTATGAACACGCTCTATGAGTGACTGCACTAATACCAGATTTTCGCTGGCTTGCTCATTATTGCCTTTGATAAGTAACCGTTTTGCGCTCACTAAATAAGTATTCATAGCACTTAAAGGCTGATTGATTTCATGGTTAATGCCTGCACTTAACTGACCTATCGTTGCAAGCTTGGCTGTTTGGATCAGTGCTTTTTGTGCTTTTTCAAGCGCTTGGGTTCGTTCTATTACTTCTTGCTCAAGGCTATGTCTTGAAAACAAGAGCTTTTTGTAGCCCGCAAAGCGCACCATCGCCATATGAATAAGCACAACAGCAATAGCATAAAACACACTAAACCAAAGCAGCCGAGGTATTTGTGCAAGCTCCACATTAGTTACATCCACCAGCACACTGGCTTTGGCGTTTATAATGTCTATTGTTTCGGTGGCGCTAATGAATCGCGCTTGCTTGCCATTAAGCTGAATGTTTTGCTGTGCGGTTTGTTCACTTAAAGGCTTATGATTATGATTAAGTAAGCTCGGTTTATGAGACAAGTAGCGGCGAGACTTAACCAAAGCAGCCATTTGTTCGTCGTTAAGCGATTCAAGTGACTTTAAACGCCAGTCCTCAACGTCTGACATCACAATAACGCTATCTTCTAGTGCGATATAAAAGTGAGTGCTGTCTGATGCATTAAGTAGCTGACGGTCTTGTTCAAACTTTTTCGCATTCACTTTTAAAGTGACAACAGCAATAACTTTACCCTTATCAATAACCGGCTCTGAAAAGTAGATGCCCCGCTCACTTGAGCGCATGCCTAAAGCAAAATAAGCCACTTTTTCACCTTGCTTGGCTAAATAAAAATAAGGCCGAAAAGCAAAATTACTGCCCAAAAAGGTGTAATCAACTTGCCAGTTACTACTTGCCACAACAGAGCCTGTTAAATCCATTAAATAGACATCTGATGCACCACTGGCACGTTGGATATCTTCTAAATAATAATTAACGGCTTGCTCGCCAATCCCTTGCTTAACCACAAAAGATTTAACTAAATCATTGGCACTAACTAGGGTAGGAATTGTTTTAAAGCGGGCTAATTCGCTTGAAAAATAATGACTTAACTGAGTAGCTTGAACACGGCTTTGTTGCTCTGCTTGTTGATAATCGTGAGCGCGTCCAACGTAAAAAACTAACACAAGCAACAATAAAAGCATTGCACCTGCAATTACTAACTTTTTACTTAATGACGACATTCAAACCTTTGAGATCAGCGCAACTAGAAATTGAACTGGTAGTGTAACGATAAATCTTCTGTTGTACCAGCGACAGCGCCATTGTCCATACGTGGATCAAACACATTATATTTTTTGCCTAACAGGTTTTCTGCTTTAAGCATTAGTTGACTGTTTGCGTTTAACTGCCATTTCAAGCTGCCACCTAATAAGCTATAGGCAGACTGTTCAAAGTGAGCACCTGTAACTGAACTTACCTCTACTTTATCACGCCACAATAGGTTTAAACTCACTTGCCAGCTGTCAGATAGGTTATAACTACTCACTAAGCTTGCAAAACGCTTAAAGCTCGCATTAATTGGATCTTCAAAGTATTGCGTATAGGTACCTGTTACAGAGAACTCTTTACTTGATTGCCAAGTACCATCAAGCTCAATACCACTATTTTGAGTATTAAATGAATTTGTAAAAGTAAATAGTGCATCATTAGATTGCGTTGGCTCAATGTTTATGAAGTCATTGAGTTCATTATAAAAAAGCACCGCATTAGCCTGTAACTCTGAGGTTTGATAATGCCAAACAAGCTCAGTGGTTTTTACCGACTCAGAGCGAAGTGACGGGTTGCCTACGGTGACATCATCATTCGAAAAAAGCTCATTAGTAACTGGGGTTCTGAACGATTCGCCATATTGCACTTTTACGGTATGCTCTGGGTTTATTACATAAACACCCGCAAGGCGAGGCGAAAGTTTACTGTCGATGTCTTTCACATCGTCGTAACGTGCCCCAAAAAATAAATTAAGTGCATCTGAATAAGGTATTTTTAACTGCCCGTAGGCGCTAAATGTTTCGAAGGTATATTTAAGTGATGCAAATTCAGGAAAGTCCATCACAGTCACAATACCTTGCTGATAATAAGCGGGGTCAATAATGACTAACATAGACTCATCATCATAGTAATTAGAACGTACCCCAGCTTCGACTTGTTTAGCCTCTGCGTATTCTATACCCGCTGCAAGCTGCCATTGATTTTCAAATTGATAACTCAGTTCAGTCTCAAATTTGCTATCGGTTGTTTGCCAAGCTGGGCCAAGTAAAAAATCAGGTATATCGTCAAATGAAGCGATTAAACCTGCACTAGCGATATTATGTTTAGTGTACGAGTAACTAGAGTCTAGCTTTAACTTGTCATTATTAATCCAGTTATATTTAATGCCAACAAAGGTGTTATCACTGGTGTGTTGATTTTGCGTTGAATAGCCAGCAAGGTTTAAAAATTCATCGAGGGATGTTTCGTTGTAACGAGCACGTAATTGCAGCTTTTTGTAATCAACACCTGCTTCTAGGTATATTGCTTCAAGAGGGTCCTTTACACCTTGCGGATAGCTTTCGCCATCTTTTTGATCATAAGAAAAACTCGCAAAGAGAGCGGAATCATCACTTAAAGAGGTATTGAACTGCCCTGTTGCCCCGTAGCGACCATTGTTGCCAACAACTAATTGCAGTGCATTTCGCTCTTTAGAGGTAACAATATTCATCACCCCTAAAAACGCATTACTGCCATAAAGCGCCGAGCCAGGACCACGAATAAACTCTATTTTTTCGATAACTTCAATAGGTATATAAGGCATGTAAACAGAAGCTTTACCGAATGATGATTCATTGACACGCTCACCATTAATCATCACCAGCACATTACCGCTATCAAGGTATACACCTCGAGCATGATCTTTAGGCACGGCACCAACCCAATCGCCACGAGTAGATTGCATACCAGGCACAAAGTTCATTACCTCATAGGCGTTATCAACACCCAGAGCTTGAATTTGTTTACGGCTAAATATACTCATGGTTGATGGAACAGATGACAGGGTTTCGCTGGTTTTACTAGCAATATCAACTTGCACATTAAGCAAGTCTTCAAAACTCAAAGAGAATAAGTCTTGTTCTTCAGTCGCGTTTGCAACCAGTGGTATGGTTGAGGCAACTGCAATTGAAAAAAGTGCTGAACATCTTAAAACCTTCACGCTGCGAGATACCTGTACTAATAGCCCATGCTGCAAAAGCAACACCTTGTTTACACTATTAATACAAAAGTTTGGCAAGCTTGCAATGTTTTTATAGTTTTAGTTGAAGAGTTCTCGAAAGTAGATACAAAAAAACCCACTTTCAGCTAAAAATGGGTTTTAATTTTATTGAGCCAACCTTAATTAAGCTGTTTCAACATTAGCAGTACGCTTTGCCTTGATGTACTTATATAAACCAATAAGTGACGCCGCTATCCAGAAAATTTCGATAACAAAACTAGCAAGGTTAAAGTTATAACAAAGACTAATCAGTAACAGAATCGCGCCTGTTAAGTTCATCATGTTATACACAAGGCCGGTTGGCGATGCTTTATTCAGTTGTAATAAAAAGAAAGCACCAACCACTAAGAATGTGCCTGTCATGCCAATAATATCAAATAAAAGTGCTATCACGTGCGTGAGTCCATTTTGTTCAAGTGTTTATACCCATACAACTGGCCCAATCCATGGGGAGGGTTGTTTTCATTCATTGAAACAGCAAACCGGTCAATAGTATCAGAGCATAAGGAATAAACGAGGATAAATGTCCTTAGTTAAAACTAATAATTGGTACACATATCACCCAGCTAAAAGGCTTAGGCATATCTAATTGAACAATTAAAAAACATCATTTTATATATGAATTTTATATTTAAATTTGTAATTCAAATATAAAATGTTAACATCATTTTAACGCGAGTGAGTTTCTAATGCATAAATTGCATAAAAGCTTTTGCAACTTTGTAATTGCAGTCTCTTGCGTAATTGCTGTTTATAAAGAGGAAAAAAAAATGCCGATAGATATGAAGTTATTTATGTATTCAACAGCTCTACCCGTGTTGATGAGTACTCCATTACAAGTTAATGCAGAAGAAACCGAAAATAAAACCAACTCAGAACAGGTAGAAATTATTGAAGTCACTGGTATTAGGGGGAGTTTAGAAAGGTCATTAGATAATAAACGAACAGCTTCATCTGTTGTTGATGCAATCAGTGCAGAAGATGTAGGTAAATTTCCAGATTTAAATATTGCAGAATCTGTTCAGCGTATTACAGGGGTTCAAATTAGTAGAAACCGTGGCGAGGGGGAAGCAGTTAATATTAGGGGCTTACCATCAGAATTTACGATGGTAACACTCAATGGTCGTGCACTACCTAATGCTATTTCGCCTGGTGATTACACCATGACTCGCTCTTTTGACTTCACAATTTTACCTTCAGATTTCATCCGAACGTTAGAGGTTTATAAATCACCAACTGCTGATTTAACTGAAGGAGGATTATCTGGAACAATTAATATAGAAACTCCTAAAGCCGGTGATTTCAGTGAACAAGTTTTCCAATTTTCACTTGATGGTGAATATTCTGATTATGCAGAAACAACTTCCCCACGTGCTTCGGTATTTTTCGCAGATCAATCAGAAGATGGGCGATTCAGCTATGCTGTGGGAGGTGCTTATCAAAAAAGAGATTTCGAAAGTCATTCACATTGGTCTTTTTATATCCCGTACAATGAAGCTGGCGGTTTAGGTGGTGCTGGCCCACAAGATTTAAATTCTAATGGTATTATAGAAGACGGATCTGATGGTAATGACCCTACAACAGTTCGCGCACCGATTAATTTTTATAATCTATACCCTGTTCAAAGTAACAGAACAAACTTATTGGGCTCATTAGAGTTTCAACTGTCGGATGAAGCTAATTTTTATATGGAAGGTCTATATAGTAAATTAGATTTTGAATCTACAAGATATGAGTTCCTTCCTTTTTTAGGTAATTCTAGTGACTTAGTAAGTAGTAGAGCCATAATGATGGAAGGTGCTGATACTGCGGTAGACTTAAGAGTCGCAAATCTTGATTTAAGAAGCGGTGGTCGGTTTGAAGACCGTTCAGGTGACCTTTGGAATATAGTAACAGGTATCAATGTAGACACTGGTGCTTGGCAAGCTAATCTTGAGTTTTCACACTCAGAATCTGCACAGATCCGTAATAATTTAAATCTTGAAAATACAGCAGCCATAGATATTGATGGTGAAGCACTTGTAGCTCAGGGCGATAATGTTGTTAGTCAAATTTTCCATGGTGATTCTGCAAGTAAAATTTTAGACCCTAACAGCTATAAATTATTAAGTTTAAATGGTGAGTTTCTAAAAGAAACCTCTGATGAAATTAATGATATGCGCTTGGACTTAAAATACCTTTCTGATTGGGATATGTTTACTAGCTTATCTTTCGGCATTTCTTATTCTGATCGAAGACAATACCAGGATGCAAAACGCTTAGTTGTTGATGCAAAACAGATAAATGATATTCTGGCAAATGGCGCATTAGAGGTGTCCAATGGAGACTCTGTTTATTACACAGCTGCTCCTTATATGATTCCTATCGAAGCTGCAAATGGCGACTTCCTAGGTAGCTCTGGCGCGGATGTTGTCAAAGCCTGGATTGGTTCAGATACACAAGGGTTTCTTTCTAACTTCAGTAATGACGAACTTATTGCTGCAGGTAGCTTTACTAATAGCGCTACTGGGATTATTGATGTTAGTGAACAAATTGCTGCAGCTTATATACGTACTGACTTTGAATTAGATAATGGCTTTAGTGGTAACATTGGTTTAAGGGTTGTTGAAACAAATCAAAGTAGTGTTGGGGTAAGTCCAGATCTCAACGGTATATCTGTTAACCCAAGTGCAGGTAACGTCACAACGGTTCCTGCTGCAGAAGCTATTGAAGTTAAACGCAGCTATACTGAATTATTACCTTCAGCCAATTTGCGATGGGATCTAACTGATGATCTTTTAATGAGAGCATCAATGTCTAGAACAATTGCCCGCCCTAATTTATCAGATGTATCGCCAACTACGTTCGTTGACGGTGTCACTGCAACAATTACACGTAAAAATCCATATTTGGACCCATTCAAATCTGACAACTACGACTTTACAGCAGAATGGTATTTTGACGAAGGCTCGTTAGCTGGTGCAGCATTATTTTATAAAGATATAAAATCACTTATAAGTGGAAATACTACAAGTGAAACATTACCAGTCACTATCATTAATGGCGATGGTTCAACAACGCCTAGCTCAATCGTTTTCGCAACAAATGAGCTAACCAATGGTTCAGGCGTAAATTTAAAAGGTATAGAACTATACTACCAAACATACTTTAACATGTTACCTGAGCCTTTTGATGGATTAGGCATGCAGGCAAACTACACTTATATTGATAACTCTGACCCAGAGCAATTAACAGCGGCTTCAAAAAACAATGCTAACGTTTCTGCATTTTATGAAAAAGGACCTCTAAGTGTCAGATTTTCATATACTTGGCGTGATAGTTACTTAAACTCATCGCAAGGAGGGTTTAATATGGGAACAGAAAGACAAGCTTATGGAACACTAGATGGTAGTATCTCATATGATATTAATGATAACTTAAGCCTTTCGCTTCAGGCTGTTAACTTAACCGACGAGGCAGATAATTTGAAATTTACAACTAACTTGCCTAACCAAATCACCTATTCGGGTCGCCGTATACTGTTTGGTATCAGAGGTAAACTATAAAGCTTTTCCAATCTCTAGTTATACCGGTTCGCTTACTTAAGTGATCTACTTTGAGGCATATTACCTCGTTTATAACAAAGCAAAAATTTCGTTATTTAGTTGTTCTAAATAACGAAATTTTTTTACGTAGTTAGCGACAGGTTCCATCCTCGAAATGAATAAGGATTTTGCTGGTTTAATTAAATGCAATATACAATGAACCACTTTTAGACATCAAAGTAGCTATATCTATAAAGCTATGTATACCATCACAGTTAAATTCTTCTCTTAGGATCTATAAGTTTTTGAAGCAAATGCATGTTTAACCAAGTTAATGTTTTCCTTCTTGATTTTTTTCCAGTAAGGCCCATCCACAGCAATAGTATTAAATACTCTTTAACTAACATTAAATTAAACATCAAAAATGTGGCAAATACTAATCACTTATGCGTTACCTTACCACCGATGATCTTTAAAGCAGGTGCGCCGCGTATCATAGTTTCGCGGGCGAATTGACGTTGGCAGTCAGGGCAAATACCTGTTTCATTGGTAAAGTCTTGGCTAATACGTTCAACAAAACATTTAACCAATGCCCCTTTACCGCCTTTGCGGTATTTAAATAATTGGCTTTTACATTGTGAGCAAAAAATATCGACTGTTTTGGTCGGGCCTTTTTTGTTTGGTTTTGCCATTACAACTACATTGCTAAAATAAAACCTTAGCTTAACATGTTAAGGCCAGAGCCCCAAAACTAAGCCGATAACAGAAAACTGTAATATTGAATAACTTGCATTAACTAAAAATAATTTTAATGGGCGTTGTTCAAAAATATAGCCAATACCTAAGGCACAGCTAACCCAGCACAAGCCAATAATAAAGCCAGTACCAACAGCCACTCCTACATTGACATTTGCGCCAATAAATAACGATAAACTAAATGCAATTAAACAACATAAAACAAAGCTGCCGCCAAATACCATAACCGGATTAATGCTCTGTAGGTCAAGCTCTGTTAAACCACAGCTTTCCATCCAAATACGTTTAAAAAGCCAAGGTGAATACCACACAGCGCCCAATAGGAAAGATGCAAGGGCAGCAAAAAAGATAGCGAAGTAATTAAGTTCTGAAAAATGCATACGCCAGACTCATACAACTAACAGGTTTAATTTGACTTTAGTTAAGGATCAGCGATGCAGCAAATCAAAAAGGCTGAGTTTTGTACCTATTTATATCTAAATCATACTTTAGGATTAACCGCAGAATTATTTCAGTTTAATAAATAATCAATTTAGTGTTGTACGGGTTTTTTCTGTAATTTGCGTTGAAGGGTTCTTCTGTGCATATTCAGTTGGCGTGCTGTTTCAGAGATATTGCCATCATTGCTATGGAGTACATGTTGAATATGCTCCCACTCAAGACGCTCTGGCGACATTATTTGGCTTGGCTCTGGGTTTTCCAACGAGGCACATGCTTCAACATCACCCAAGATTGTTTTCAATAATGAATTAAAATCGACAGGCTTTGGTAAGTAGTCATCTGCACCGAGTCGTATCGCTTCTACCGCACTGGCTATACTGGCAAATCCCGTGAGCAATACGATACGCGCTGAAGGAAATTGTTCTCTTAAAGGTTTAATTAGCGCAAGGCCGTTATCATCCCCGAGCTTTAAATCCACCAGAAAGTGGCTTGCCTCAAAAGTGGTTGTTTTTTGTAAAGCTTGCTCAGCGTTATGAGCAAGTGAACATGTGAAGCCTTGTTTTGTAAAGCGCCTCGCAAGCGTGCTGGCTAGGTTTACATCGTCTTCAATAATTAAAAGTTTCATACAATTTTTAAACTAACCATCGCAATCGCGCCTTGCTGTGGGTGATTACTTAGTGTTAATGAGCCATTTAAGCGCTCTAAGGTTACATTAGAAAGCATAACTGCCATTCCCATTCCATCGCTACTAGGCATGAGCTGACCGCCTAATGATGCCATTTGTTGCTCGCTAAATCCTTGACCGAAATCACGTAATGACAATGAAAGTATTTGCTCATTGATTTGCCACTTAGCTTCGATGTTGTGTTGCTGATTATGGCTATTTGCCGATACGGCGTTTTGCAACAAGTTTAAGATAGCCGGTAACAGCATAGCATCACTCAAAATCGAACAATCAGGGGCGTCATTTAGCCACTGTAAGCTTTGCTCAGGAAAATGCAGTGTCATCGCATCTTGAATAGTGTTTTGCAGTGTTTGAGCACTAATCACCTGTTGCATTTCACCGGTTCTTAAGGCATTTGAAAGTGATCTAAAATGAGCAAGCTGCTCTTTACACTGGGCTAATGGCTTAGCCATTTCTTGTACAATGGGATCATCAGCTTGTTGCTCTTTAAGCTCTTCAAATAATAGCTGTAAGTTTGCTATCGGCGTTGCAAGTTGGTGCGTTACTTGTGCGGCAGCGCCATCAAGCGTTAATAATTGCTCATGTCTTAATTGTTGCTCGCGGGTACGAGCAATAGTGGCCTCTCTGGCTCTTAACGTGCTGTTTAATGTGCCAATCACAAAAGCAATAACGATGGCGCTGATAACAAAGTTGATCCACATACCAATGAAATGATGAGTCATCTGCATCTGATGCATGGTGTGTTCGGGCATTTTTATCAGTAAAAAACTATAAGCGGCGATTGCCAGCACAGCAGTGTAAGCAAGCCCTTTTGCATTAACAGACACCGCCGCTATCATTATCGGTAACAGTAATAACGAAACAAATGCATTGGTTGCCCCACCACTTAATGAGAGCAAAATAGTTAGAAACAATAAGTCGGCTGTAAGCTGCATCAACACAGCTGCTGGCCTTGCTTTCGTGACATTTCGGTAAGCGAATATACTTAACAGCTGAAAGATTGCTTCAACACAAATTACAGCAAGTAAAGGTAATAATGGAATTTGATATTCAAATAGAAAATATACCGCAATAACAGCAACAAACTGCACGGCGATTGCGGCGCTTCTTAAAATTAGTAGGCGACTGATCGCCGGATCGGTTTGCATAGCGGACTCTTTAAAGCTTAATCATCGTCCATTGAAATTGTAAAAACAGCACAAGGCGTTCCTTGATGAAACACCATTTGCCATTGTTTACCATTAAAACGCCACAGTGACATACGAACTGAGTAGTTAAACTCTGAGCGAGCTGAACGTCTAAAGGCCGCTTGATAGCTTAGCTGTGCAATATCATCACTAAGCATTCGGCCTTTAAAATGTTGATTATAAAACTGCGGTACCACCTCAGTTGGTAGGCGGGTTAAAACTTGGAACTTATTAAATGACGTGCCATCAGCGGCTATTTCAATAAAATCATCATCAAGTAATGCATCAAGCGCTTCAGCAGATTGACGTACCTCTGGCTCAAGGAGCTGTCGCTCTGCATCAATTAAATGATTAAATAACGTCTCTTTAATTTTACCGCCCATAGTAACCCTTACTGTTTGAGCACTTTACCGCCCTTCATAACAAACTGAACCTGACTAAGTTCACTAATGTTATCAAGTACATTCATATTCACGCTGATAATATCTGCTTGTTTACCAACACTCAAGTCACCGAGGTTATCACTTTGACCTAATAGTTTAGCAGCTTCAACGGTGGCTGATCTAATTGCTTGTTTTGGTGTCATGCCGTATTTAACTAATAACTCAAACTCTTTAGCATTATCACCATGCTTAGATACGCCTGAATCTGTACCAAAGGCTATTTTAACCTTGTTTTTTAACGCTAATTTAAATGATGCTTCCATTTTTGGCGCTACTACTTCAACCTTATCAGCAATTGCTTTTGGCATATTTGGGTTATTTAGCACTTCTTCTTTTACTGTCGCGCCAGCGAGTAAGGTTGGAACTAAATACGCGTCTTGCTTTTTGAAAAGCTTAACCGTGTCTTTATCTAAAAAAGAGCCATGCTCGATTGAATCAACACCCGCTCTAAGTGCTGCTTTTATACCTTCTGTGCCATGAGCATGAGCGGTCACTTTGCGGCCTAAATGATGGGCTGTGTTTACAATGGCACTGAGTTCTTCATCAGTAAATTGCTGATTAACCCCTGCCGCTGTATTACTTAATACACCACCTGTCGCGGTAATTTTAATCACATCGGCACCGCTTTTAATTACATCGCGTACTGCACGAGTACAATCGGCTGCGCCATCACACACACCTAAGCCACCCCCTTCTGTCGCTTTGGTAATATCACGACGATAGACATGCATATCACCGTGACCACCGGTCGGTGTGATCATATCGCCTGCAGCAAAAATGCGCGGGCCAACAATGTCTCCACGTTCAACTGCTCGCTTTAATGGGAAGATAACTTGATAGCTGCTACCTAGGTCACGCACAGAGGTAAAACCTGCATCAACCGTACGTTGTAAGTATTTTAGAGAACGCAGAGCGTAATCGGCTTCGTATTCAGTTGTCCACTGGTGTGGGTTACGTTTTGCATCTCGCTCAAAGGTAACATGAACGTGCATATCAATCAGACCTGGCAATACCATCTGATTTTTTAAATCAATAACATCTGCATCACTGAGGTTTAATTGCTGCTTTGTTAGAAAACCAGCTTTTATTTCCGTAATTTTACTGTTTTCAATAACCAGTGTTTGCTGTTCTTTGACATCTTGATCAGTGCCTACCAGCATCTTTCCAGCATGAATAATGGTGGTTTGTGCATTAACCGCAAACGTAGATAATAAAGACAGTACCGATAATGTGCTTATTTTTAGGTTTATTTTTTTCATAATCGCCTCTTTTTTATACTAGGTTTAACTTAAATACTGAGTAAATGCCATTATTTACGACATAGCGCGGTTATGAACTAGTGTTAACAAGTGAATTTTGATATAACTTCGGAAAAATTTAACAAGTCTGACCACATAAAGAGAACACATTATGTCTTATGCCCAAATTACTGGCTGGGGTAAATGTATACCACCAGCAAGCATCAGCAATGATGAAATTAGCAATATTGTTGATACCAATGATGAATGGATCACAACACGTACAGGCATCAAATCTCGCCGTGTCAGCCATGTTTCTACTGCTGATTTAGCGACCGTTGCCGCAAAGCAAGCGCTTGCTTGTGCTGGTGTTGATGGTAAAGACATTGATCTTGTGCTTCTTGCGACTTGTACACCATCAACTATGGTGGCAAATACGGCGTCTTTAGTACAAAAAAATATTGGTGCGGTAGGCGCAGCAGCAATGGATACTAACGCTGCATGTTCAGGCTTTTTATATGCATTACAAGCAGCCACTGCGCAAATTCGTGCTGGTATGATCAAAAAAGCGGTCGTTATCGCTGCTGAGCGGATGACTTGGTACATCAACTGGGAGCGTCGCGACAGTGCTGTATTATTTGGTGATGGTGCTGGTGCCGTTGTGCTAGAAGCCTCAGATACGCCATCTGGCTTACTTGCAACTAAAACAGGCTGTGACAGTGAAGACCGCGATATCTTGCACATCGAAAACTTTGGTAGCGATTTAAATAAATACGAGCCAATTGGCCCGTCTAACCTATTATTCGAAGGTCGCGAAATATTCAAGCGTGCTGTTAAAGGTATGAGTGAAGCTTGTGATGACGTACTAAACCAGGCACAGTTAGAGCTTGATGATATTGACGTATTAGTTCCTCACCAAGCAAACTTACGTATTATCCAAGCTATTCAACAACGCTTGAAAGTAGCTGATGAAAAAGTCATGGTGAACATTGCCGATTACGGAAATACGTCTGCTGCAACAATTGCGATTGCAATTTGTGAAGCTGTTGAGCAAGGCCTTATCAAACCTAACTCAAACATTATGTCAGCAGCTTTTGGTGCTGGATTAACTTGGGCGGCAAGTTACATTAAATGGGGCGAGCGTGTAACACCTATTTCAGTGTCTGATGCAGCTTTACCTGAGTGTGATAAAACAGGTCTTGAACTTGTAGCACCAGCTGTTGCTGCATGTAAAGCGGCAGAATAATACCCTACACTCATTTTGAGAAAGCGCGGCTTAGTCCGCGTTTTTTTATGAGCAAAAAAAGGACTACATAATGGAGCTATTAGGCATACATCACGCTGCAATCATCTGTAGCAACTACGAGAAATCAAAGCATTTTTATAGTGAAGTATTAAAACTGCCGATTCTCCACGAACTATATCGCACTGAACGTAACTCGTATAAGTTAGATTTAGCACTTCCTGATGGCAGCCAATTAGAGTTGTTTTCGTTTCCTGAAGCGCCACAAAGACCAAGCTATCCTGAAGCACAAGGGTTACGCCATTTGGCGTTTAAAGTTGCCGATATTGCAAAATCTAAACAATATTTAGAACAACAAGGCATTTCGGTTGAAGAAATAAGAGTAGATGAAATCACCGGGAAGCAATTTATGTTTTTTGCCGATCCCGATGATTTACCGTTAGAGCTTTACCAACTCTAACTTATTGGAAGCGATCTTGTAGGTAGTTAAATACAGCGCGAATACCCAATGCCTCACCACCTGTAGGGCGACCCGGTAATGCACGTAAGTTCCAAGCCATGACATCAAAGTGAACCCAAGGTGTGCTTGGCTCGACGAACTCTTTTAAGTAAAGAGCAGCAGTGATCGCACCACCAAATGGAGTGGAAGCACAGTTAGCAATATCAGCTACGTCACTTTTTAATAGTGCTTTGTATTGCTCAAATAACGGCAGTTGCCAAACAGGATCATGGCAGCTTTCGCCTGCATCCATCAATTTGTTAGCCACTTCACGGTTGTTTGCGAAAAAGCCAGGTAATTCAGTACCTAGGGCTACACGACAAGCACCAGTAAGGGTTGCAAAGTCAACGATAAGATCGGGGTTATCGTTTTGTGCTTCGGCAAGTGCATCACACAGCACTAAACGACCTTCAGCGTCCGTGTTATCAATTTCTACAGTGATCCCTTTGCGAGTTTTGATCACATCACCCGGTCTAAATGCATTTCGAGAAACCGCATTTTCAACCGCAGGTACCAATACTCGTAAGCGAATTGGTAAGTTAGCAGCCATAATTAACTGCGCAAGACCAATAACATGAGCAGCACCACCCATGTCTTTTTTCATATTACGCATACCTGAGCTTGGTTTTAAATCAAGACCGCCAGAATCAAAACAAACACCTTTACCGACTAAGGTAATTTGCGGTGCATCTTTTGCGCCCCAGCGTAAGTCAAGCAAGCGAGGTTTATTCTCAGATGCACGACCAACCATATGGATCGTTGGGTAATTTTGCTCTAGTAATTCATCACCAACCCACTCGCTAAACTCACCCTCAAAGGTGTCGGCTAAATCTGCCATCACTTGTGATAGATGTTGCGGCATCATATCTGCAGCAGGCGTATTAACTAAATCACGGACTAAATTAATTGCACTTGCATGCTGCGATAAACGTTTAACTAAGCTTTCATCTTCAATAGCAAGTGTGGCACGTGGCGATGGTTTTTCTTTATATTCACTAAACTCGTAACCACCTAACACAAAACCCAGCGCTACTTGCTCTACAAACTTGTCATCGCCTTGAATTTGATAACAACCTGCTGGCAGTTTTGTTGATAAGTCACCCGCTAACCAAAAGTCTTGTAAATCATTAACTAAACAATACACATGCTCAAGTGAACCCGATTCACTATCAGCAATTAAAGCCATGCCTTTGTTTTTGAAATCACAATTTGTTAGCCAATTTTGTAAGGCTTGCGGCTGCTCGGTTAACCAGGTTGATAGGTCAGCTTTAGCAATAAATGACAGGGGAATTCCCGTAGAAGAATGGCGAATTAATGAACTCATTAAACGACTCGATATAAAGAAAAGGTATTTAAGCATACCAATATCTTGATACAAAAGGTATAGGCAAAATCAGATAAGCAAAACCAAATCAGTCTTTGTTTTGCTTCTCTTTTTCTTCTTTTTCTACTTGTTGATCAATCTCTTTAATCGACTTATTGATATTGAATGAACTAGGTAGCACATCAACACCAACCCATTGACCCAGTTTTACAACCAAAGGAATTGTCACTGGCGCAAAGGGTAATACAGCAAATACGCCCAAACCAAGTCCTTTTAATATATCTAAAAATTGTTCATTGGCAGTATGCAATTCTTCTTTAGTAGCTTGGCCTTGGGTGTATCGCCTATAGATATGAAGCATCTCTTTGGTTTCTTGCTTTTCTTGGGCAAGTGCGATTTTAAGTGCTACCATAGCGCGCTTGAAACGTAGTGTCTGACGCTTTTTGGTAATTTTAGCCACTCTGAATGGGGCTCGGTGAATAACTTTGTATAATCGCATTTGGTTATTTTCACACAGCTGAAGAAGTTCACAAAGCACAATTTACTTATATTAGTTTTTGTTCTATTCTTCATACTCTATTCTTAATTATTTTTCAGTATCAAAAATGAGCACACCCGCACAACAGGCCGAGTCAAAACCCCAAAAGCCGGCCCCAGATGAATGTTGTGGTGGTGGTAGCTGTTGCCCATGTGTTTGGGATGAATACCGAGAAAAATTAAAGCAATGGCAATTAAACAACATTCCGCAACAAGCCTAATAGACCGTTCCAAATCCAATTTCGCTTAAAAACCAATCAAAAAATTCCTTTTTTAAAATATTTTTAGATATTTTATATACTTTCTCACACATAAAAGAAAAAATAAGAATAAATTATCCCCTTTAATTTCATACACATAATTAAAAAAACAATAATAACGCGCAAATAAAAACGCCCAAAACAACATCACATTAACAATTTGCAAAATAAATTTACAGGCTGTATAAGAGATTTACACCGAGTTTATTATTTAACTTCGGTGACATAATCATAAATATTCTAACTGGGGAAGTCAGAATGAAATTCAAAAATAATGCGCTACAACAAGCAATTAAATTTGCTTTAGCGACAACAACAGCAGGTCTGTTTGTGTCGGGTTCGGTTGTTGCTGCAGAGCAAGCAGCAGAAGAAACGAAAGTTAACAAAAACGTAGAAAAAATTGCCGTGGTAGGTACTCGTTCTGCGCCACGTTCAATCGGTGATTCACCAGTACCAATTGATATCATTGGTGGTGAAGAGCTAGATAAAGGCGGCAACACTGATATGCTAGAGCTTTTAAAAGGCTCAGTTCCTTCTTTTAACGTTCACCAAAACCCAATTAGCGATGCAGCGTCACTTGTACGCCCTGCTAACTTACGTGGTCTTCCTTCTGACAGCACGTTAATACTTGTTAATGGTAAACGCCGTCACCGTGCATCAGTTATTGCCTTCTTAGGTGGTGGTATTAACGATGGTGCTCAAGGTGCTGATATCTCAGTTATCCCAAGCATTGCCCTAAAGCAAGTAGAAGTACTTCGTGATGGTGCTGCGGCACAATACGGTTCTGATGCAATCGCAGGTGTAATGAACTTTGTTCTAAAAGATGCCTCTGAAGGTGGTTCATTCGAAATTCGTCAAGGTGAATATTACGAAGGCGATGGCGATACAACGCAAATTTCAGGTAACGTGGGTTTACCATTTACCGATAGCGGTTTTGCTAACCTAAGCTTCCAATACAAAACAGCTGATGCAACTAGCCGCTCAGTACAACGCCCTGATGCAGCGGCACTAGATGCTGCAGGTGTGCCAGACGTTTCTTCTTTAGCACAAGTTTGGGGTGCACCAGAAGTAGATGATGATATTACAATCTTTGGTAACATTGGTCTTGAGTTAAGCAATTCATCTGAATTCTACATGTTTGGTAACTACTCTGAGCGTGACGTTCGTGGTGGTTTCTACTATCGTAACCCTCACACTCGCCCAGGTGTTTACTCAAATGACGGCGGTGAAACACTGCTTGTTGGTGATTTAACTGGCGATATGAGCGGTAACTGTCCTACCGATATCATGATTGATGATAACGTTTTAGATAACCAAAGATACATCGATCTAGTTGCTAACAACCCAGACTGTTTTGCATTTAACGAAATGCTTCCGGGCGGTTTTACACCTAACTTCGGTGGAAACATCACAGATACTGCATTAACAATTGGTACTAAAGGTGAATTCACTTCAGGTTTCCTTGAAGGTGCTTACTATGACTTAAGCGGTACAGTTGGTTACAACGAATCTCGTTACTTCATCTATGACACAATCAATGCGTCATTAGGTCCAGAAAGCCCGCGCGATTTCAGCCCTGGTAAATACTCACAGTTAGAGAAAAACTTTAACGCCGATTTATCAAAAGGTTTTGACTTTGGCTTAGCTTACGATGTAAACGTTGCCGGTGGTCTAGAATGGCACGAAGAAACCTTCACTGTTGTATCTGGTGATGTAGCGTCTTTCACAGCAGGCCCACTAACAGAACAAGGTTTTGGTATCGGCTCGAATGGTTTCCCTGGTTTTAAACCATCTGATGCGGGTGAATACACACGCCGTAACTATGCTGCATACGTTGATGTTGAAGCACCATTCACTGAAGACTTCCTAATGGGCCTAGCGCTACGTTATGAAGACTATGACACGTTTGGTTCAACAACTAACTACAAATTAACTGGTCAATACCACGTAACTGAAGACTTGAACATTCGTGGTTCAATCAGTACGGGTTTCCGTGCGCCAACTGTTGGTCAAGCAAACGTAAGTAACGTTCAAACAAACCTAAGCAGCGGTGTACTTGTTGACTCTGCACTTTTACCACCAACAAACCCAATTGCTGTTCAATTAGGTGGTACAGAGCTTGAACCTGAAGAGTCGCAAAGTTACACATTCGGTGCAGTTTGGACCCTTGGCGACTTATTCTTCACAGTTGACTACTACAACATCCAAGTTGATGACCGTATCAGTCAATCAGATAAAATTGAGTTAAGCCAAGCTGACAAAGACACGCTAGAAGCGGCGGGTGTACCAAACGTACAAAACTTAGCACAAGTTAGTTTCTTCACGAATGACTTCGATACAACAACGCAAGGTGTTGATGCTGTTGCTAACTATTCAACTGAATTGTTAGGTGGTAGCTCAACATTCAGCTTAGCGTACAACTGGAACGACACTGAAGTAACTAAGTCGAGCCCTATTACTGGTGAATTTAAAGTAAGCCGTTTAGAAAATGACTTACCAAACCACCGTGCAACACTTAGCTGGGCACAACAATGGGAAAACTTCTCTGCATTTACACGTGTTAACTACTATGGCGAATACCAAGGTGTTCACGTAGATTACGATGCAACAGCGAAAACAGCTGATGCAGCAGTAACTATTGATGCAGAAGTAACTTACTTCCTAACTGAAGAGCTTAGCTTCTCTGTTGGTGCGCAAAACTTATTCGACCAAGAAGCAGAGAAACTTGATTTCGTAGATAGTACTGGCATCCCTAATAACAACTGGGGTGGTAAATACTACGAAACGTCGCCATATGGTATCAACGGCGGCTTCTATTACGTGAAAGCAACGTATACTTTCTAAATAGAATAGCTTTCTAGGTTGAGCAATCAACCTAGAAAGTCGATACCCCGGATATATTCTGGATATTTATAGTTAACCAAGGCGAAAGACATTTCGCCTTTTTCGTTTTATAGTAAATAAAAATAACAAATAACCCGCCATTACTATGCTGTTACAAAAAGCGAATCAACTACTGAATGAAAACAAGCTTAAAGAGGCTGAATTTCATTTTAAAACCATTCTCGATTCAGATCCTGAAAATGGCGAAGCGTTATTTGGATTAGGCCGCATTGCACTGCGTTTAGAACGTTATGATGCTGCGGTTTACCTTTTACAAAGAGCCTGTGAACGATTACCTCACATGCTTGAACCGCTCCATGCCCTTGCCGATGCTTTTAATGGCGTGTATTCACCGCAAGATGCCTTAACCGTACTCGAATATGCTAAATCAATTGCCAGCCATAATCCTGAGCCACATTACTATCTTGCCCAGCATTATTTAACCTATGGTGAGCTAGACAAAGCGTACAGTATTTTGAATCATGCCCTTGGTATGGGAAATTACCCTGTAAAAGCGTACATTTTATTTGAGTTAGTGCAGTTTGGACGCTTTAACAACGAACAAAATTACATAAATGAGCTACACCAGTTTTTAACTTTAACCAATAATCTGCGGTTAAAAATGGTGTGTTATTATGCCCTTGGTAAAAGTTACGATCAGTTAAATGATACAGAACAAGCTTTTAACTACTTCAGCCTAGCTAATAAGCTACAAACAAAGCTCACTCAGTTTAAAACCCGTGACTTAGTGCCCTTTTATCAGCGCATCATAGAGCAAAATACGACCGATCTAATTGATGCCAGAGACAAAACGTTTACCGGTACAATTACACCCATTTTTATTATTGGCATGCCAAGAAGTGGCTCAACCCTAGTAGAACAAATGCTGGCAAGCCACGATGATTTTGCCAGCCTTGGTGAAGATGCCAGTATCAGTAATCAGGTTGTTGCATACCTTGAACAACAAACACAACTCCCTTACCCAGATTGCTTAGCAGAGCTGAACCAAGGGCTAATTAACAATGCCCGCAATATTTATATTGAACGAATTAAACAAGCGCCAGTTGTGCGCCCTTTTATGATCAATAAGCTGCCTGCTAACTATCAGACACTCGGATTGATTTATTTACTCTTTCCTAACGCCAAGTTTATTAATATGCAGCGCGAGTATGATGCAATTGCTTGGTCGGTGTTTAGCAACTATTTTGCTGAAAACGAACCTTATTTTTGTTCACTCCCAGAGTTTAAACAGTACTTTGATTTGTATCAGCAGTTAATGGAACATTGGCAAAACGTGATGCCAGAGGCGGTTTTTGATTTAAGCTATGAAGCACTTATCAGTGACAGCGAACAAACACTAACAGCCTTGTGTAAGTTCTTAAACATTGAGTACAGCACACAGTTTTTAGATTTTTATAAGTCAAAAAAACCGGTGGCAACGCTCAGCAAAACGGCTGTAAGACAGCCGTTAACTGATAAAGCATTAGAGAAATACAAACGCTACGAGAGCGCAATGCACACGCTTATGCGTGAGTCTCAAACCAGTTCAACAAGTCAACAAACTGATCAAAACGCGCCTGTGGGTGAGTAAGCATATTAATGTGATCATAATCGACCTTATGGCCAAACTTACGGCCATAAATGGTCATCGTTTGCTTTCCGATGCCCGACTCTTCCATAAATTTTTCAATATCAATCGGCTGGCATAGGGCTTTATCTTTAACACCCGCCACATGGATAATGGGTGGAAGTGCCTTATCAGCTAATGCGTTGGCGTAATCAAAGCCATCGTCAGTATCGACCCAAGGTTTACGCTTAGCCCACTGCATACTTTGATAATGTGACTTACGGGTTTCATCATCACTGCCCCATTTCAGTTTTTTAGCAGGCACAAAACCATGCTTACGAGCAACTAATGGCGCCAAGCCATACCAAATCAAATTACCTTGAATATACTTGCTTGGATGATGGTTATACAAGGACCGTTTAGAACCAAAATAGCCGCAGGCTTTCACATCATCAATCAACTCAGGAAAACGGGCAAACACACTGTTCATTAACACCCCACCCCATGAGTGCGCCACCCAATAACGCGCAGGTTCGCCTTCAACCTGCTTAATTTTATCTAAAAATGCGGGGATATCTTCTAAAATAGCCTCGGTTTGACCATACTTTGCATGCTTTGAAATCGCAGGTTTACTTTCACCACGACCGCGTAAATCAGCCACATAGCAAACATAGCCATGCTCAGCTAAAAATGGTGCTAAACCTTTATTGCTGTGGGTGTAAAAGATTTTGCCATTTTCAACGGCACCATGCATAAAAAACACCGCAGGGCCTTTCGCATCAGTCTTACTGATACGACGTAAATGTAAAGTTTGGCTTTCGGCGAGTTTAATAAACACCGATTCTTGTTTAATCGTCACGTTTGACCTTTTTATTCTTATAGACTCATCGTACCAGTGTTAAGTTACGCCAGTCTATTTAGCAAAGCAAGTTTTTGGCGTGGCGATTGCCATTCAAAATGAGAATCTCAGGCACGATGAGATTTTGATTAAATAATAACACCAATGCAGAGCCATTATTCATTAATGTTAGAAATTCTAGTTACAGAAGCCTTTGGCTAAATGAGCGCTAATAAAAAGGCTATGAAAAAGTGCTGAAGAAGTTTGTTTGATGATTTCTATATTACGTAATTAACATATGCGGAGGAGACGGCCTTTTGCCATTCGTGGTCTTAAGTTTATCATTGAGTGTGAACAGACGTTGAGCATGATAAATATCTGGACAGAAACGTTTTAGGTCGTTGGCTGTATTAGGTGAATTTCTATGGGCTAACGAGACTGTAGAATAACTCCAACAGCCAAAATTAACTAAAAAACGAGTTCCTGTAATCAATCCTAAGCGCATTTAAGGCATTAGGTAATGCTTTTAGAACCCAAAAAACAGGCTGTTTTTCTTAAAAAATAGTAATTCTACAGCCTCAACGCCGCGCTCACAGGAAAATTGGGAGCGAAGCGAGTAATTTATCCTTGTGCAGCGCCTTGTTATGTGCGCATTATTTGGTGGCGCATTTCAATTAACTGATGTTCACCCACAATCTCTACTTCTTTGATGAACTCAAAACCAAACCTTTCATAGTAACTTTTGAGATAACCATGAGCGTGAATTTCAATAGACTGGATACCAATATTCTGTGCATGGTTCATTAATGCTTGAACAACTTTTGACGCAACTCCAACCCCACGATAAGCCTCAGTAACCGCTACCCTCGCCAGAATAGAGGAACCATCTTCTTTTATGTTGAGGCGAGCAGTAGCAATAGATGCACCTTGTTTCGTTACTAACGCGTGGATTGACTCTTCATCTAATCCATCAAAGTCTAATTCTGTAGGGATCTGCTGTTCAAGTGTAAATACCTGATAACGGATAGATTTAGCCTTCCTTATCAACTCAAAATCATTGCCGATAGTTATTTCCATTACTATTTCCCTCTAAGCACATAACAATTTTATAGTGCGCTCGTCGCGCATATTTCTGCCGATGTTACGCGCATGTATTAATAAATTTATTTTTAACAAATAACGCAATGCATTGCCAACTTTAATTTTTTATTGGTACTAAAGATATTCAGAAAAAAGAAAATGCGCTAGTCGCTCATTTTCTTGAATATGGGAGCACAACAAGAAAACAGTATATTAATATAGTTATTTATGTCATCACCAACATAAAAGTTAGTGGAATATCAGATTATGGAGTAGAGCCAATATCATTAGATGAATAAAAATGTATCTGATAGCTCATAGCCGCCCTTAGAGCATTTACGTTAACTCGTTTTGGGGCAGAAACAAGTTAGCTTTATCATCTGTCCGCTGTTTAGAATCTGACAAATAGTACCGCACGCTCAAAAAATGATGCTTCATAACACCCATATTGCTCAATGACTTGTAGGATTTTTTTCTCTGCTTCATTCATAGTTTAAACTAACTCCTTATTCATAAAGCATTATTTAACGTAACGGCTGCTTCGTATTTCTAACATCAATCAACTGTCGCTATTCTCTATTAGTCTTTACACTCAAAACCTTTAGAGTCGACTTTAGCGATGTTGTCTTTATTGCCACACTCTTTAATTGCCATCTCTGTGTGATTGTGCTCATTGTATTGTTTAGCAATTGCGCCAAGGCTTAGCACAATTACTACAGCTATCACTATTTTTTTAATTTTAGACATAAACATTCCTTTGAAAATAAACTATTTAAATACAACGCGGTTCATCTTTTGATGGGGCATAGAGGTCCACATTACCATTTGCTTGAGACGTAAAAGGTAATAGAACAAAGAAAAATACTATTAGTCATTTTTATAAGCTCCCTTGGTGTTTTTAATATTCAATTAAAATACACACAAACTCGATTCCTTCCATTGTTTTTAGCTAAATAAAGTGCTTCGTCTGCATTTTTAATTGTTTTATCGAGGTTTTTCAAGTTTAAATCAATTTCAGCAACACCAAAACTAGCTGTGAACTTAAGTCTGTTAATAATAAGCTTTTCGGTTTCTGTTCTTAATCGTTCCGCTAGTTTTATTGCATCACTCTGTTGTATTTCAGAAAGCATGATAACGAACTCTTCACCACCAAACCTTGCTAGTAAATCTTCTTTTCGCACAATACTTTTTAAAGTATCAGCAAAGCTTATGATCACACTATCACCAACATCATGCCCATAAGTGTCGTTAATATTTTTAAACTTATCAATATCACACATAATAAAAAAGCCTTCACGATTCTCTCTTTTTAAGTGGTTCAGCAAAATAAGGCTTTGTTCATTAAAGTAGCGCCTGTTAAACAATCCTGTCATTGGATCTTTGATTGAAGTTAGGTAGATATTATTTATCTGATCGTATAAATAGCTGAGTAAAATTGCACAAAACAACAGCAAAAGCATCAGTGAATTACTAGCAATAACTTGATACCAATATTGTGTCTTGTCTTCAATTAGATTTATAGCAACTGGAAAGTAAATCAATGATAAAACTGAAGCATAAGTTAACGCTGTAATTGAATACTTTTCACCGCTATTCTTAAAATTCGCATATTTTATTATTACTATTGTTGCCCAAAGGCAATTTATTCCCATTAAAATCCATGTGCTCTCGGCTGTGAATTTCTTAAAAATTAAACCATTGAAAATACAGAATAGTATTTGAATAGTGAAAACGTAGAACATATACATATGATAAGGTTTTGAATAGCGGGAATAAAATGCTACAACAAGTAACTGAGAACTCAATATGGCAATTATATTTATTAGCCAAACAAAATCTTTAAGCAGCAAGTTGAGTGTTGTTAACCAAAAGAAAGTTGCAAAATAGAGTAATGCTTTTTTATTGTCGTTTTTTTCTTTTAAATAAACAGTGGTGATCGCTATTGAACCTACAATACTAATCAGGAACAGAAAATAGAATGTGTATTTTAAATCAATCATGCCCATCAATCCCTGTTATTTCAGCATTACTATATTTGTAGAATCAGTCTAGTAGATAATTTTATTTAGTCTAACTTTCAGTTACATAGAACATATTGGGTACAAAAAATCATGCCAACTTCGAGTTAAGTCACCTTATTTCGTTTGGACTCATACTTACAATACATTCTATAAAATACACTAAGCAAAAATATCCACCGCAAACTAACTCAGAGCAAAGATTTATTTGGTACAATCAGCCCTTGATATGGCTAACAGATAGGTTTTCCTTAATGCATCCGCGAAATCGCCACTTAAATGGCTACGACTTTACTTTGCTATGCAAAGATACTCCTGCCCTAACACCTTATATAACGCAAACGCCAGCGGGCACTGACACCATTGATTTCACCAATGCATTAGCGGTTAAAACCCTCAACCAAGCGTTATTAAAAAGCCATTATAAAATCGATTTTTGGGACTTGCCCGACAACTACCTTTGCCCGCCGGTTCCTGGCAGAGTAGATTACATTCATCACGTGGCCGATTTATTAGCAAGCGATAACCAAGGTCATATTCCGACGGGTAAGCAAGTAAAAGTGCTTGATGTAGGCACCGGTGCAAATGTGATTTACCCGCTTACTGGTAATCACGAATATGGCTGGCACTTCACAGGCTCAGATATTGATGCCTTGTCTGTTAAAATTGCTAAACAAATCGTGCAATTCAACCGCCTTAAAATTAATGTTAAGCAGCAAAACAATGCCGATAAAATGTTTACGGGCGTGATATCGAATAAAGATGTTTTTCACCTAACTTTATGCAATCCACCGTTTCATGCCAGCGAGCAACAGGCCAAAGCAGGTACTGAGCGTAAATGGAAAAACCTAAACAAAGCGCCACAAAAAGCGCTTAATTTTGGTGGCCGTCAAAACGAGCTTTGGTGTGAAGGCGGTGAGCGCGAATTTATCAGTAAAATGTGCATTGAGAGCCAAGAGTTTGCAGAGCAATGTATTTGGTTTACATCGCTTGTTTCTAAGTCTGACACTTTGCCGCATATAAAAAAGTTGCTTAGCACACTTGATGTGAAAGAAGTAAAAGTTATAAAAATGGCACAAGGCCAAAAAATGAGTCGCTTTATTGCTTGGAGCTATTTTGACCAAGCCGACCGCGAAGCCATTCTTAACGAACTAGTATAAGGATAATAAGATGATCGACTTTCGTTCAGACACAGTTACAAAACCAACAGCAGCCATGCGCGCGGTCATGAATGACGCCCCAGTAGGCGACGACGTTTATGGCGACGACCCAAGCGTTAATCAGCTTGAACAATTTGCTGTTGAGCGTCATGGCTTCGAAAGCGCCCTTTATTGTAGCTCTGGCACGCAAGCAAACTTACTAGCATTGATGGCACATTGTGAACGTGGCGACGAATACATTTGTGGTCAACAAGCGCATAACTACAAATTTGAGGGTGGCGGTGCCGCTGTATTAGGCTCTATTCAGCCGCAACCAATTGAAAATAATGCCGATGGCAGCATAGATTTAAACAAAGTTGTGGCTGCAATTAAAGCTGATGACTTTCACTTTGCTAAAACCAAACTACTTAGCTTAGAAAACACCATTGGCGGCAAAGTTCTCCCGCTAAGTTATCTAAAAGAAGCCAGAGAATGTGTTGATAAACATAACCTTGCTCTGCACTTAGACGGTGCCCGCGTGTATAACGCTGCGGTTAAGTTAGGTGTTGATATCACTGAGATCACTCAGTATTTTGATTCAGTGTCTATTTGCTTATCAAAAGGACTCGGTGCGCCTGTTGGCTCACTATTATTAGGTAGCAAAGCACTGATTGATAAAGCGCGCCGCTGGCGTAAAGTCCTTGGTGGTGGTATGCGCCAAGCGGGTATGCTGGCAGCCGCTGGCCAGTATGCACTTGAGCATCACGTAGCAAGGCTTGCTGAGGATCACGATAACGCAGCGTATTTAGCAGAGCAGTTAAACACGTTAGCTGGTTTTGATACGTCAACTTTTCAAATCGATACCAACATTGTTTACGCAAATGTTGCCGAACATATCGATTTAAAAGCAGTGGCACATGCGTTAAAAGAGCAAAACATGCTGTTTTCACCGGGTAAACCACTGCGCTTAGTGACCCATTTAGGCGTCACTAAGCAAGATATTGATAGCTTTATCTCGGCATTAGCGGCCGAGATTTAACGCTTCTTTATAATGTTTGCGGCACACCGATACATATCGGTCGTTGCCGCCAATTTCTACCTGATTACCATCTGCAATCGCATTGCCATGCTTATCAGTACGCAGTACATGGTTAGCTTTACGACCGCAATGACACACTGTTTTCAACTCAATTAGTTTGTCAGCCCAGGCAAGTAGGTATTGTGAGCCACTAAATAACTCGCCTCTAAAATCGTTACGTAAGCCATAACACAGCACCGGAATACCAAGTTCATCAACCACGTCTGTTAATTGCATTACTTGGTCTTTTGATAAAAACTGACACTCATCAACTAAAATACAATGGCGCTTTTGCTCTGCATTTAATGATTTGATTAGCTCAAATACATCTTTATCTGCATCAAAAATATGCGCATCAGCCTGTAAACCAATACGTGAAGACACCTTGCCAACACCTGCTCTATCATCAATAGCCGCTGTTAAAATAACCGGTTCCATACCACGTTCGCGGTAGTTAAATGCAGATTGTAAAAGTGTGGTAGATTTGCCTGCATTCATTGCAGAATAATAAAAGTACAGCTGTGCCATGATGTTGCCCAAATTTTAAAGTCGCAATATGCTACCTTAATCACGCGACAACATCATCTATTACCTTACTCTTATTACCTCAATCATTGTCCCAGTAAAATTGCTGTTTTATAACAAGCCTTCGTGTTTAAGTAACCACTCTTTTCTTTCAAGGCCACCTGCATAGCCTGTGAGTTTACCGTTTGCGCCAATAATCCGATGGCACGGCACAATAATACTAATGGGGTTTTTACCATTTGCAGCGCCTACTGCACGCACCGCTTTTGGGTTATTCAAAGCAATTGCAATATCTTGGTAACTTTTGCTTTGACCAAACTCAACATCTATCAGCGCACGCCATACTTGCTTTTGAAAGTGGGTACCTTGGGTATCAAGGGGAACTGTAAAACGTGTACGCTCACCGTTAAAGTACTCATTAAGCTCACTTATACAAATTAAAATGGGTGTAAGAGTGTGCTCATCAACAACCTCTGTTTTCATTGTAACCACCGGGTAGAAGCCAACGTAACTGACGCCTTTTGATGTACTTTGAATGGTAATATCGCCAATCGGGCTTGGCATAATAACTTGTTGCATACTCATAATTGTTGCCATAGTTGAAAAGTTAAATAAGAGCGAAATGGCGCGCAGTGCTCGCTATTAAATTCGCTGATTCCAGCGAGGGCTTTTTTAACCCCTAAGTCGCCCGCCAATAGAATATCGGGGTGGCTTTGACCGCGTAGCTTGGCGTAATTAACTGTCCACGGGCCAATACCTTTGAGCTCTAGCCAATTATCAAGCTCTTGATTATCTGGGTTTTGCTGACAATAGGCACTTAAACGCCTTAGCGCATCTTTGCGTGATTGTGGCATTTTAAAAAAATCGAGTTCAGAATTGGCAACCCATTCAGGGCTTGGAAAATAGTGGTTATTACTTTGCTGATTAAACTCACTTACAAGCTGTTTAACAAGATTGTGAGCCGCAGTAACACTCACTTGCTGACCAAGTACCGCACGTATGCCCGCTTCATAGTCTGACCAAATTCCCGGCAAACGCAGCCCAACACAAAGCGGCATGGCGCCTTTAAGCTCTGCAATTAAATGCTGTTCAATAGTGTGCGTGTCGGCGTCTAAATCAAGCACACGGCGAATATTATGGATCACTTGCTGTAAATAACGAGTGTTATCGATATCAATAACCACTTTAAAATGATTTTTATGCTCAACAAAATGCGCTGTGAATTGCCCTTGGCAATATTTGTCTTTAAAAGTGCGACCATAGCTCGTTGCGCTCAACCATTCTAGACCACTAATTAAACGGCGCTGTAAAAAGTCATGGAGTGCTTGCCAGTTATAAGGCGGCCTAAATGCCAGTGTTAGAGTTAATGTTGAGGCTGGTTTTTTATCAGACTTACGTAACTTTGAAGGGGCAATATTTAACTGCTTTAAAAAAGCATCGTTAAAACGGCGAATACTATTAAAACCAGAAGCAAATGCGATATCTGCCACTGATAAGTCTGTTTGTTGTAATAGCTGCTTGGCAAAATTGCATTGGTTAAATAATCGATATTGGGTGATCGAGAGTCCAAAATGTTGGTTAAACAAACGACGTAAATAGCGGCTAGACACGCCGAGTCTGTCGGCTAAAACCTCACAGTCGTAAGCCTCACCTTTATCAATCAGTTGTTTGGCGCGTAATGCAGTGGTTTTAGTACCTAGCCAAGCTGGGCTATTCGGTGCACTATCTGGGCGGCAGCGAATACATGGCCGAAAACCATCTTGCGCAGCCAAGTGCGCGTATTGGTAGTATTCAACGTTCTTTTCTTGTGCCGTTGGTGCAGGGCAAATGGGTCTGCAATAAATGCCAGTACTTTTCACCGCCACAAAAAACACCCCGTCAAATCGTGGGTCGCGGCTTTGCCTTGCTGTTTGCCATTGTTGGCTAGTCATAATTATTCTCGTTACACGCTAATACCGTTAGCTTAACTGAATATTATTTTTTGACTAGCCAGTTTCGGACCTTAACTATTTAAACAGCTATTTAACTGCGGCTAAATATCGGCGTTCAACTTCCGGCCAATTGATCACTTCGTAAAATGCCGCAATATATTCAGGGCGACGATTTTGATACTTCAAGTAATACGCATGTTCCCACACATCAAGCCCTAAAATAGGCGTATGATTATGCATTAATGGGCTATCTTGATTGAGGCTACTTTCAACGACCAACTGGTTATTTTCATCAACACATAACCACGCCCAGCCACTGCCAAAGCGGCTTACCGCGGCATTAGTAAATTGCTCTTTAAATGCGTCAAAGCTACCAAATGTATCAACTATTGCAGTGTTTAACTCTGCACTTGGCGTACCGCCGCCATTAGGAGACATAACTTGCCAAAATAATGAGTGATTATGATGACCACCCACATGCTCTTGCACTGCTTTTTGTAAAGACTCAGGCATTGATGAAATAGTGCGTAGTAATGTTTCAGCATCATGCTCAGAGTAATGACTGCCCTCTAGTGCAGCATTCGCTTTATTGATATAGGTTTGATGATGCAAGGTGTGATGTATTTCCATGGTTTTCGCATCAATGTGCGGTTCAAGTGCATCATAGTCATAAGCTAAATCGGGTAATGTAAAAGGCATACTGATTCCTTATCGTTAATGTAATAACTGCGTTTTATGGGGATAGTCAGCTAATAGCTGGTTGATTCGGTTAATGAGTGTCGGAAATGCCGATGCCATGCTCGCAAACTTAACCAGCTCATAATAGGTTTTATGATGATGGTGCAGCACCAAGGTGCGAACTTGCTGCTCTGGGTGATTTAATAGCACGCTTAATCGTTGATGAGCATGACAAAGCCAGGTGCAGGCTTTATCTGGTTTTTGCATGACTTTAAAAGTGTCGGCAAGATTCAAAGTGGCAACAACAAATGCTGCATTACAATGCTCTAACGAGCGAGTTACCGACTGGTTGATTGGGATATTAGAAAATTGCGCGAGTAGTGTTTCGGCGCAGCTGCTGGCAACCGTGTAATGATCACGCGCAGTAATAAGCTCGCCAGATTCAAATGCTAAGTTGCCTTGATAAATTGCACTTTGCCAAGGGGCCAGCGCGTCATCAATGGCGTTCGAAGTTAACGGTGTGTGGCGTGTTGTTTGAGTCATAAAAATCACCTGCACTTATACCAATCATTCTATGTGTATTTAAACTACACACAGAAAAGGTTAAATGCAAATGATTTTTATTTATATTGTTACTTGCTGATTTTAAGCTATATCAACATTACTTATTGATGCGCAAAGTCGATAAGCTCTTGGCCTGTTAGGCGGTAAATAATCCATTCGTTTTGCGGTTTAGCACCTATGCTGTCGTAAAAATCAATGGCTGGTTTATTCCAATCAAGTACCACCCACTCAAAACGACCACAGTCTTTTTCGAGTGCTTGCTTAGCAAGATATTGCATAATTTGCTTACCAGCGCCTTTACCGCGGCTGTCAGCACTGACGTAAAGGTCTTCTAAATACAAACCATTTTTACCAAGCCAGGTTGAGTAATTATAAAAATACACAGCAAAGCCAATTGGTGTATCGCCCTCTAAACAAATGACACTATGCGCCGTTGCGCCTTCACTGAACAATGTTTTTAAAATAGCTTGCTCGTCTGTTTTAACTGCGTCAGGCTCTTTTTCGTAGATAGCAAGTTCGGTAATAAAATGTAGGATTGTTGCAGCATCACTTGCGACTGCCGGACGAATTGTAATTGCGTTACTCACTCTGTATTCCTTTTTTACATCATTATTGTAACGCCCAGTTTATAAGGGCTTTAGCATGGTGTAAACGCCCTTTACAGAAATACACGGCATTAAAAAGGGGATACATCCAATTAATATTCATTAGTGTTAATTGAGCACTAAATCAAATTCAAGAAACATTATTTATGATCATTAACTGGGGTAAGTTTGCTTTTAATTATGGGCAATTCAATTAAGTTATCAGTTACGTTATGCTAGTGTTTTCATTTAATGAATAAGAAAAGGAATTTTAATGACTATATCTTTAAGAGCTGTTGATGGAACTCCCATTAAAGAAAGACATAAAGCGACGTGTCATTGCGGTAGTGTAGTAATTGAACTCCATTTACCAAATGGTGTTGAGGACATAAGGCGCTGCGATTGTTCTTTATGTAGAAGAAGGGGCGCTATAGTAGCTTCGGTGCCGTTGTCAGGTATAAAAATCATAAAAGGTGAAGAAAAATTAAAGTTATACCAATTCAACACTAAGAAGGCCAAGCACTACTTTTGCAGTGAATGCGGTATATATACTCACCACCAAAGACGGTCTAACCCTAGTCAATATGGTTTCAATGTTGCTTGCCTTGAAGGAGTTAACCCACTAAAAGTAAGTGGGATTCCAACTTACGATGGTGTAAACCATCCCTCAGACATCAAAAAGTAGTTCTATTTTACGTTCAGCATTACCACTGGCATGACACAGTAAAAGGAGAGCATGGCTCTCCTTTTAATTTACTTACTCATCGACTTATAAAGTACCGGAAGTACAAATAAAGTTAAGAAGGTTGCACTGACCAAGCCGCCAACAATCACCGTGGCAAGGGGCTTTTGTATTTCTGCTCCTATTCCTGTGCTAAGGAGCATTGGAATTAGTCCAAGCATTGAAGTAAGCGCGGTCATGAGTACGGGCCTTAGCCTTGAAACAGCGCCATCAAATACTGCTTTGTCTTTGCTATCTCCTGCATTAATCCTTTGATTAATACTTTCGACCATCACCACACCATTCAATACAGCAACACCAAACAGTGTGATAAACCCTACTGAACTGGGTACAGATAAGTATTGCCCAGACACATACAATGCAATCACCCCACCAATCACAGCCAAAGGAACATTGACAAGAATAAGCACCACTTGCGATAGGTTACTAAAAGCAAAATAAAGTAATAACGCAATGAGTAACAAGGCTACAGGCACTACTATCATAAGCCGCTGTTGTGCCCGTTGTTGGTTTTCGAACTGCCCGCCAATCGCCACACTGTAACCACTAGGTAACTGCATTTTATCGGCAATGGTAGCGCGTATATCGGCAACTACAGATCCCATATCTCGCCCCTGCACATTCGCTTGAATAACCACCCGCCTTTGAACATCATCGCGACGAACTTGCGGAGCTCCAGACTCAATTTGTACATCGGCTACATCCCCCACCCTTACAATGGCACCCGTGGGGGTTTGCAATCTAAGATCAGCAATCACATTTGGGTTTTGCCGAAAGCTTTTTGCTATACGCACATAAATATCATAGCGCTCATTGGCATTAATGATTTGCCCTGCAGATTGCCCGCCAATACCGTGCTGAACTACATCCATCAAATCAGCCACCGATAAACCAAAGCGCGACAATGCCAAACGGTTAGGTTTGACTATCAGCTGTGCTTCACCGCCTATTTGCTCCATCGCGACATCTTTAGCACCAGGTATTTGCTGAACTAACTGCTCAATTTGTTGGCCTTTTTCAGTTAAAACGCCTAGGTCACTACCAAATAATTTTATTGCCAATTGCGCTTTAACACCCGATAAAAGCTCGTCTACTCGGGTTGCTATAGGCTGTGAAAAGTTAAACAAAAGTCCAGGGAACTGCTCAAGCTTGGCTTCCATTAGTTGCTGTAATTCGACCCGCGTTTTCGCGTTTACCCATTGCTCATGAGGTTTTAAGCCTAAATAGATTTCAATGTTGTTAACTGGTTCAGGATCGCCCCCCACTTCAGCCCTACCGATTCGGCTCAGCGCATATTCCACCTCACTAAATTCAAGCAACATGGCTTCAAGCTTAGGCGCCACTGAGATTGCCGTATCGAGACTTGCAGATGGGGCAAGTGTCACACGTAGGTTAATAGTGCCTTCTTCAAGCTCTGGCACAAATTCAGTACCCAGCCTAGGTAGCATAACGGCCGCTATAATGAGTAATAACCCTGCTGTAGCTAAAACGCTACGCTTAGCCTGCAATGCTTTTTGTAAAGCCCGTTGATAAAGCATATCGATAGGTTTTAACAAAATACTTTGCTTTACTGTCACGCCTTTAGCAAATAAGTACACACACAGAGCTGGCACCACAACCAAAGCAACAATCACAGCGCTAATAATCGCAAGCATAATACTCACTGCCATTGGCTGAAATAACTTCGCCTCAACGCCTTCAAAGCTAAACAGCGGTAAAAATACCGTTAGAATAATCAAAGAGGCAAAAAAGATGGGCCGTGCGACTTCTTTTGCAGCAATAGCAACCAGCTCCGAAGAATGCTTATGTTGATTATGCTTAAGCCCTAAGTGCCTAAATACATTCTCAACCATCACAACAGAGCCATCTACCAGCATACCGATTGCAACAGCAATCCCACCTAACGACATTAAGTTTGCCGACAAGCCAAGCCATGCCATTACACTCAGTGCTAAACCAATCGAAATAGGGATCGACAACAACACCAAAAATGTTGCTCTTAAATCCAACAAAAATAGCGCCAATACAATGATAATAAACACAAAAGCTAGAAGCAGTGCATCAATAACCGTTTGTACCGCTTGGCTAATAAGCTCTGCTTGGTCGTAAATGGCTTTAAATTCAACCCCCTTTGGCAGTGCTTGATTTATCATCTCGACACGCGCGTTAATGCCATCAATTGTTTGCTTGGTATTAGCGCCCATTCTTTTCAGCACGATACCAGTCACCACTTCACCACGATTGACTATTTCGCCTTGTTCATTGCGTTTAGATAAGGTGACAGCGCCTTGGCGAATTTCACTACCAAGCTCAACATTCGCAACATCAGCCACTTTAACGACCGTCCCATCAATGGTTTTGATAGGTGTTTGCGCAATCTCAACAAGCCCTTTTTCGCCTGGGGTAAACCAACCTGTACCACGAATAACAAGCTGCTCTTGACCACGGTTCATATACCAGCCACCCACATTACTGTTGTTAGCATCTAGTGCGTTACTAACATCTTGCTGTGTTAAGTCATAAGCAAGTAATTTATTCGGGTTTATGTTCACTTGATACTGCTTTACCTCACCGCCAAATGACAGAATATCGGTCACACCATCAATGGGTAATATAAGTAATTTAACAACCCAATCATTTAAACTACGCAGTGCCATGCTATCTATGTTTGCATCTGGCTTTGCTTCAAGTAAATATTGGTAGACTTGTCCAAGCCCTGATGTATTAGGGCCCATGGTTGGCATACCGACACCATCTGGGATCAACTCTTTAGCAGACTGCAAACGCTCAAAAACCAGTTGCCTAGCAAAGTAAATATCAACACCTTCTTTAAACACCACAGTGACACCTGATAACCCCGTCTTAGATATAGAACGCACCTGCTCTACATCGGGCAGCGCATACATAACCGCTTCTATCGGGTAAGTTATCAGTTGCTCTACTTCTTCAGCCGCAAGCCCTGGCGCTTCGGTATTCACCGCAACTTGAACATTCGTCACATCAGGAAAGGCATCTAAATTAAGCTTTGGGATCATAAATGCACTCACTGCAATCGCTGCAAGCAAGGCCAATACAACCAGTAGTCGGTTCTTTATTACCGCCTCTATTAATAAATTAAACATGCGTCACCTCTAGTGGTTATGCGGATCGAATCCGCCTTTAGCTAGCTGTGATGCAATAAAAAAAGCACCTTGGGTTACAACTTCAACCCCGGCTTTAATACCTGTCACCTCACGATAATCACCAAAACTTCTGCCAAGGGTTACTTCTTGGGCAACAAAGCCACCATCGTCATCAACGACAAATAACTGCCAATCACCATCTGCACTGCGTGTTAATGCATTTTCAGGTACGCCGAGCACTGCTTGATCTGTTTCAAAATGAAAATACACATCCGCAAACATGCCTGGATGCAAACTATGCTGCGTGTTTTTTACCTCTAGCCTAACGGTTCGTGAGCGTGTTTGTTCATCAATGGTATGTGCTTCTTGAATAACCCTTGCTTGATAGCGATTGCCGTTAACTTCTAACAGCGCCGTAGATCCATTACTGATAGTACGGTCTTGATTAGCTGAAAGCTGAGCAGCAACCCAAAGCGCAGATTCATCGGCAATCAGCATCAGCTCAATCCCCGAATCAACTCGCTGACCTTGGGCAAAGTTATCGGTTAAAACAGCCCCCGATGTTTGTGCAAACAAGGTGTATTCACCGAGTTTTTCTGGGCTTATGGTGAGTGTTTGTGCAATAGCTTGTTTTGATAAACCAAAGGCAACTAATCGGCTATAAGCCACTTCATACTCGGCTTTGGCAGTTAAGATTTGTTTTTCGCTGACTGTACCCGCGGTCATTTTAGTAACACGTTGCCACTGTGCTTCTGCTAATCTAAATTCTGTTTGCTGGCTGGCTACTTCGCCACTAAATAAAGTGACTAAAGAGTCTCCTTTATTTACATGCTGCCCTAATAAGGCATGGCGTTTTACAACGATAGAATCAACACGCGGTGACACCACATAACTGGCGTAGCCATTGGCTTTAATTTCGCCCGGTGCATACAAGGTTTGATTGTGTTTTTTCAGTACAAGGCGCTCAACCTTGATATTAGCTAGTTGCTGTTGCTGCTCAGTTAAACTGACTTCATTAGCATGTTCAGCTTGCTCATTTTCTTGATGGTTATGCGCTTGCTCTGTCGCATAAATATTTGTCACAGCCATATAGCATACGCACAGTAATGCGTAACGCATAAAATTTCTTAAATACATAGAGTGTCTCTTACTTAAAATGGGCTAAGCCCAAAAAATCTAAAAAGGGTTTTGGATTAAGTAAGAGCTAAAATAGGTGGGCGATGAAGCGGTGCTAAGTCAGCCGATTTGAAGTTGAAATCAAGTGATTCAATTTTAGTGAAATAGACATCTGTAGGTTCAGACAATTGCAGCGAATCAACAAATGCAGGGCTGTGACAAACATGACAATGGCCTTTTTCGGCTGAGTCAGACAACTGTTTGCTAAGCTCGGCATGCTCTGATTGATGTAACAGGTGATCGCCATTGGCTGCGCAATGGGCTTCAAGGTCAATTTCTTCTGATAGCAATACCGAGGTGTGATTAAACGCAGCATTATGATCGGCCACATCAAAGCTATCCAGCAGTGGCTGGAGCAATAATACGCTAATCAAAATAATAAATGCAGCTTTCACATTGAGCCTAAAAATTGGTACAACGGCGCTAAATTAACAAATCCACCCGCATTTGAACAGTAAATTATAATCTGTACACGAACAAATCATTACAAACATTTCAATACCACGGCACGCGTGGTATAAAAATAAAGCAAATCAATAACTCGGTATTTTTATGGGACACGGACATCATCATCACGATACAAATAACCAAAGCACCCGCCAACTCATGCTGGCAGTTGCAATCAATGTGTTATTAACTGTCGCTCAGGTGATTGGCGGCCTTGTTTCTGGCAGCTTGTCGTTAATTGCTGATGCACTGCATAATTTAAGTGATGCCTCGTCGTTATTCATTGCCCTAATTGCCCGAAAAATTGGCGCCAAACCTGCCAACGATCGTTATCAATACGGCTACAAACGCGCTGAAATTTTAGCAACTCTATTTAACAGCTTAAGTTTAATTGTGATTGGTGGTTACTTAATTGTTGAAGCCATCTCCAACTATTTAAATCCTGAGCCCATTGATGGTTGGATCATCATTTGGGTCGCTGGACTTGCGCTCATTATTGACCTTGTCACCGCCCTTTTAACTTACAAAGCAGGTGCTAAAGACAGCATGAATATTCGTGCTGCGTTTATACATAATGTGTCTGATGCATTAGCTTCTGTAGTGGTGATCATAGCAGGTACCTTAATCATTCTTTATCAATGGTATATTGTTGATTTAATTGCCACTATGCTCATTTCTGTGTATGTCATTTACCATGGTATTTTGCTATTAATGGCGAGCAGTAAAATTTTGATGCAGGCAGCCCCTGATAATTTTGCTTTAACAGCAGCTATTACTGAGCTTAAAACCCAATTTGCAATCACTGATATTGATTACCTCAAAACATGGCAGGTAGATGATCATCACGTTCATTGCGAGCTTAAGTTCAGTGCCAAGCACAACATCAATAACGATGAAATACGTCACTTTTTGCATGATAACTTTGCAATTGAAAGCTGCACCATAGAACAAGTTTTAGTGTAAATGTTACGCGTTATCATTTACCATTCAGTTTTGTTTTAACAGCAAACTGAAGGAACAAACCTTGTTGAAGTTGTGGTTACGTCGTACGCATTTATTACTTGCCTTAGTAAGTGGTTTATTTTTAATTTGTTTAAGTTTGACCGGTGCGTTGCTTATTTACGCAAAAGACATTCAATACCTTACTCAAAGCGATAAATGGACTGTAACGCCAGCGGCTTCAGCACTAGATTTCGATAGCCTCATAAAACATGTTTCAGCTTCAACCAAACAACCGGTTACCCTGTTGATGCCTGAGCAGCGCAGGGATCTTGCCTGGCAATTACAGTTAGCAAACAACCGCTATGTCAGTGTTAATCCATACAACGGCCAAGTGTTACATGAGTACGATTACTACACTACGATTTATGGCTTTACCATGGCTTTGCACCGCTGGCTGCTTTATGAAGATGGCGATAAAAACCGCCCGCTAAGAAACTGGGTATCTGTGTGTGCGCTCATTCTTATTTTTGAAATTCTGCTCGGCTTTTATATTTGGGTTAAACCAAAAAATCGTATTAAACGCTTGGCTATTAAGCGTAAAGCAAAATTTAGAGTGCTGATGTATCAGCTGCATACCGTTCTGGGTGTGTACTTTTTAATTCCACTCATTTTAATTGCCTACACAGGTATGGCGTTTAACTGGAAACCACAAACCAAAGCCGTATTAGAATTTGTGATGCAAGGCACTGTTGAAGATAGACCTAAACCACCAGTAGTTATTCCTCCTTCAGCGGATACGCCTTTTCAAGTGCAAAAAGCGTTTGATAACGCAAAAACTGTATTTCCTAAGGGTAAGTTATTTAGAATTTATTTACCGAAAAAGCCAACTGATAACATTGGTTTCAGAATAGAGAACCCAGGTGAAAGCCATGCCTATAGTTGGGTATGGGCAAACCCATATTCTGCAGATATTGTTGCAAGCTATGATGCCAGCCAAAGTTCTTGGACCACGCAAACATGGAACTTTAAATATAAGTTTCATATTGGTGATTTTGCAGGCCCTATTGTGCAATTACTGTGGTTACTATTTGCTTTGTCACCGTTATTTTTCACGATTTCAGGTGTTTACTTTTGGTACAAACGGCACTACAAATAAACAACTGTATCGAAAATACCATTCGCCATGAATAGTGAGCTCAAAAATGCCTTTAACACCGAAATGATATTGGCTAGGACTAGTTACGAGAAAGCAGATTACACAACCGCTTTTTACCACTTAGAGCGAGCTCATATTCTGGGTCAAAGCTATATCATTGCGCATACTTACTCTCATTGGTGGATGTGTAAAATTGGTTTTAAAACCCATAATACCAAGGAAATAGTTGGCCAAATTGCTCGCATGGCAGCTTCAATTGTATTTTCGCGTATTTGGGTCCCTCTCGGTAACACCGGCGGCACTAATGTTAGCCCTTTCAAACCAATGCCTATTCCAGACGACTTAAAACGTTTTTTAAACTAGCGACAGCTAATACCAACCCGCAATAATACTTAATCATTTTGAGGGATTAAGCCTGTCGCTAACTGCGTTAAAAATTTCTCATTTAGAACAACTAAATAACGAAATTTTTGCCTTGTTATCAACGAGGTTTTATTGCCTCAAAATAGACGACTTAATTAAGCGGATTGGTATAAAAACACAGCTACAGTCCAGCTAATCCTAATAGCTATTTGCTTAATAACTAATTTAAATAAGCAGGTACAAAACGACATAATGTTTATTGCAAATAATTATCATTAGCCTTGCCTTTACACTTCTTTACATTTAGACTGCCCCACAATCACATAATAAATACCGATTTAACAAGGACAAGCATGTTAAAAACTTCACTGACTCTGGTCGCTCTTGCAATTAGCAGCCAGGCATTTGCTGATGATGCCATCAATAAAAAACTTACCGCAGAAGAAATGGAACACGTTGTTGTGTCAGGCAGCCGTGTATTTGAAAGCATTGATGAAGTACCCGCTTCTGTAACGATTATTAGCCAACAGCAAATTGAAGAGCATTTAAAAGTTAATCCAGAGCTACAAAGCTTACTTGCGCAAATGGTACCAGGCCTTGCACCAGATACAGGTAGTTCGAGTAATACAGGTCAGAGTTTACGTGGCCGTGCACCACTTGTGATGATTGATGGTGTGCCACAATCTACACCGCTCAGAAACGGCTCTTTGGGAGTTAAAACACTCGACCCAAGTGCCATTGCGCGTATCGAAGTGATCAAAGGTGCTACCTCTGTTTATGGTAATGGTGCATCGGGCGGTATTATTAATTACATCACAAAGCAGGCAACAAGTGATGGTCAGCCAGAAGGTGAGATCAGCCTATCGTCACGCTTTAGTGCAGTTAAGTTAGAAGAAAGCGCCGGTGCGCGAGTCTCTGCTGCGGTTAATGGCCGAGCAGATAAACTCAGCTATTTATTTACTGCAAGTTATGAAGAAAATGGTGTTCAACGTGACGCCGAAGGCGATATTCTTGGCTTACAATATGGTTTATCTGATGCAGTAACAGAAAACTACTTCACCAAACTTGGTTATGACTTTGACGATGAAAAACAACTGCAATTTAGCTATAACTACTTTAGTTCTCAACAAAAAACCGATTTAGGTGACGTTGTTGGTAACCTAAATGATGGCGAAAAAACATATGCCATTCATGTACCTAAAGAGCTGCAAAAGCAAGGTAAACCACAAGGCCCAGATGGTAACGAAAACATTACCATAAAGTACACAGACTACGCCCTGTTTACTAATACCCAAATGACGCTCGACCTTTACATGCAAGATATCGAGAATGTGTTTTTCTTTTCTACAAACTTAGCTAACCCAGACGAAGGCTACGAAGGCGGCCAATCAATTATTCGTTCTGAAAAGAAAGGTGCACGCGCTACATTTAATACCCTTGTTGATTTTGACAATGTTGAAGCTACCTTCATTTATGGCCTAGATGCACTGAATGATGTGACGTCTCAACCACTTGTAGATGGCCGTGTTTGGGTTCCAGAAATGGATATGGAAAGCCTTGCTGGCTTTTTACAAACAAAATGGGTAATCGATAATGATTTAGTCATTAAAGCGGGTGTGCGCCAAGAGAGCATTGATTTAACCGTTGATGATTACAACACCTTAAAGCTTTGCCGCTCTGAAACACAGTGCTCTGTGCCGCTTAGCGTAAAAGGCGACACCATTGATTACGATGCAACCACTTACAATGTTGGTATTAAATACAATTTACTGGATGCTTTCAGTCCGTTTGCCAATTATTCACAAGGGTCTGATATCTCAGATATTGGTCGCCTACTACGTTCAGCGACAGTGAATGATATTGGTCTAATTCAAACAGAAGCATCAATCATCGATAACTATGAAGTTGGTTTTACCTCACAGTTTGATAACTTACGTTTTGAATTTGCAGCTTACCGCAGTACATCAGAGTTTGGCACCACAAATAGCTTTAATGAAGTAACGGGTGTTTATGAGCCGGTACGTGCACCGCAAGAGATTTGGGGTTACGAAACATTGGTTGATTATAAAATTAATCCAACTCTAAAACTGGTTGCAACTTACAGCTATGTTGAAGGTAAAAATACCGAAGACGACATTTACTTAGGTTCGCGCCAAATAAGCCCACCAAAAGGCACTGCTAACTTAAACTGGCAACCTAATGATGAGTTATCACTTACGGTGAGTTATTTATATGTGGGTTCACGTAAACGTTTTGAACCAAATGCAGACGGCGACTATGTTGGCGACCAAGGGCCAATTAGCAGTTACAACCTATTTAACCTAAGCGGTCGTTATAACTTTAGCGATAACTGGCAAGCGTTTATGGGCGTAGAAAACCTATTTAACAATGATTACTACCCTGCCCGCGCTCAGTCATACACCTACGGTGGCTATAACATTAAAGGTTTAGGTACCACTGTTACACTTGGTACAACCTATAGCTTCTAAACTAACTTTTGTTTAGAACAACAAGCCCTTCTTAGTAAGGGCTTTTTTCATTTAAGAATAGAAACGATAAATTGTTCATTTATCAACCATTAACGCAAACTTAAACGAGAATCACACTCAATAGTAAATAACTGATTTACAAAGGAAAAAGTTTGCAATCTTGTTTTAATATACTACAATTACCGCAACTTGGAATTTGAGGACAGCATTATGAAAGGTAATCAAAAAGTCATAGATAGTTTTAACAAACTACTCGCAAACGAATTAGCTGCTATAGATCAATACTTTATTCATTCTCGTATGTATGACGATTGGGGCCTAAATAAGCTGTATGAGCGTCTTAACCACGAAATGGAAGAAGAAAAAGACCACGCTGATTGGTTAATTAAACGTATTCTATTTTTAGAAGGCGTACCAAACATGACTAAGCGTCGTGATCTGTTAATTGGCTCAGACGTGAAAAGCATGATGCAAAACGATTTAACACTTGAACTAGAAGTGGTTGATTGTGTTAAAGAAGCAATTGCAATCTGTGAACAAGAAAAAGACTATCAATCACGCGAAGTGCTTGAAAAGCTATTATTTGATACAGAAGAAGATCATGTTTACTGGTTAGAACAACAGCTTGGTCTAATCGACAAAATTGGTAGCCAAAACTACCATCAATCTCAAATGGGCGAATAGAGGCTAATTGTATGAAAGGCGATAAAAGCGTCATTGCTGCACTTAATAAAGTATTAGCGAATGAATTAGTAGGTATTAACCAATACTTTTTACACGCTCGTATGTTTAAAGATTTTGGCTTTTCAAAATTAGACAAAGCTGATTACAAAGTATCTATTCAAAAAATGAAAAACGCCGACCGTTTAATCGAGCGTATTTTGTTTTTAGAAGGTTTACCAAACCTACAAGATTTAGGTCGCCTACGTATTGGTGAAAACTCTGAAGAAATGATCGAAGCTAACATGAGCTTTGAACTTGATTCATTACCTGATCTTAAAGCGGCAATTAAACTTGCTGAAGAGAAAAAAGATTACATCAGCCGCGAAGCGCTAGATAACATCTTAAATGAGCAAGAAGAACAGATTGATTGGCTTGAAACACAGCAGCAGTTAATCAAAACCGCAGGGCTTGAGAATTACCTGCAATCTCAAATGTAATTTGCTAAAACTTAAAAAAGCAGCCTAGGCTGCTTTTTTTATGTCTAAAATTTGTGATTAATCATCTTCGCGATCAATGATTGACACTTTATTACTTAAAATTAAAGAGTTAGGAATTAAATGCACGGCTCCCTCGCCTTTAATTGTGATATAGCGCAAATTAAGGTCAATCACTGTGCCCTTTGAATTACTCACTTCAATGTAATTACCAAGCTTAATGGGCTTATAAAGCACAATCATCACACCTGCTACTAGGTTTGAAATAGCATCCTTCAACGCAAAACCCAAAGCAAAGCCTGTTAGGCCTAAGCCGGCAACTAACGCGGCTACGTCAAAACCCAGTTTCGATAACGCAAGCACAATACCAATAAATAATAAAATAGCGCGCTGCGAGTTAGATATAAGCCGGAAAGTTTCAAGAGCGGTTGAATCAAAGCGACGTTGAAACTGTTTAATAGCACGGTCAATAATAAGGCTTGCTATGTAAAAAGCAGCTAGTACTAAAAATGCTTGAATAAATTGGCTAGTCATAAGATTTACAAGTAAAAATAAAGCCCATCATAGGCTTAAAATTGCGCGAGGCATACAATTATTGCTTTTCAAACACACAAGAAACGTTAGGTTTACTCAGTGTATAAGTAATATTGCCATTATCTTTAAAACGCAGATCTTCAGTTGTTGAACCGTTGTCGCCTTCATTATCACAGCGAAAGTAGCGCTTAGTTCTAACAATGCCATTTACGAAGTATTTTAACTTCGAACTGACAACGCAAAAGTGTGGTATCTTCTTTACCTGCGTGCCGTTATGTAGGTCACTAAAGTCGATTAACGTACCTAAGCTAAAGCCTTGCGTTGGTTCTTTTATCAATGAAAAAGATGCGTTTTGACAAACCGCATCACTACCCTCTTTTGCTTTGTAGTCACCTTGTTTGTCTTTAATTAAAGTCAAAAATTGGGTTTTATTACTCGGCTTTACATCCAGCAGAGCGCTGGCAAATGACGATGTTGAGAGTAAAAAAGCCACTAAACAAAAGTAATATCTCATTGAAAATCCATAAACTTATAGACACTTTAGTAGCATAGCATGCTGATTAAGGTTGGTGAATTTATAACGTAGTAGTTAATACGATTAAAAAATGCTTTTGGTTCTATTTTATGAACTTTGCATAGGCAACCAATCTGTTTATATGCTATAAATTTTAATGATGATAATTTTTGGAGGGAATCAAATGAAAATAGTCAAACTCATCGCTTTAACCACATTTTTAGCCTTAACCAGTACTCAAAGCCTAGCTGGTGATGACGACTGGAAAACAATCGCAGAAAAAAAAGTTAGTTATAAAAGCGAAACCGATACCGTTAACCCTATCACCAGCAGCCACTACAGCCATATTAAAGTTAAATGCACCCATGGCACAGTGAACCTTAAAAGCATTAAAGTCGTCATGAATAATGGTGAAGAAAAAGTATTTGAAAACCTGGGTGTTCTAACCAAAGGAATGTCATCACGTAGCTTAAATTTGCCAGACAAAAACGACGCCAAACTCGATAAAATTAAACTTGAATATGAATCAGTAGGCAGCACAGCCCTCAGTATGGCAGGTGTAACCGAAAAAGCCGAAGTTGAAATTCTCGCGAAAAAAGCAAAGAAAGATGATTAAAGTTGCGAGCCAATGATGTTTGAGGCCATACACTTTCATAAGTAGCAGCGGCTTTATGCCGCGACTATTTTTAAACAAACGCGCTAAAGCACGACCTACAAACGCGCGAAACAAGTTTCACGCCTACGATGGTGCCCTTGTAGTTCGTCATTTATGGCGACAAAAACCGTGGAGATTTTCAAGTAGGAACGGCTTCAGCCGTGAACCTTAAATGTTCGGCGTTGAAACGCCTCCTACAAGCTTTATTATCGTACCTTGCTTACTTTACTCTTTTAACGCGCTAAAGCACGACCTACAAACGCGCGAAACAAGTTTCACGCCTACGATGGTGCCCTTGTAGGTCGCCATTTATGGCAACAAAAACCGTGGAAATTTTCAATTAGGAACGGTTTCAGCCGTGAACCTTAAATGTTCGGCGTTGAAACGCCTCTTACAAACTTTACTCTCCTATCTTGCTAACTCTCTCAACGCTTATAAAGCGCCTCAATTGTTGCTGAATCAAGCGAATAAGCATTGATCATATAGCCTGCTAACGCACCTGATGCGTTTTCTGGTAATTCAAGTTTTTGTGATAATGCATGTAGTGTAAATTGATATCTGTGAGCGCCATGTCCTTCTGGAGGGCAAGCGCCGCCAAAGCCTTTGAAACCATAATCATTTGTTATCTGCACACTGCCTTTTGGCAATTTGTTCTTCTCTTCACTGCCCGCACCGCTTGCTAAACTTGATACCGACTTAGGAATATTCACAACTTGCCAATGCCACCAGCCACTACCTGTAGGCGCGTCAGGATCATAAACGGTCAATGCGAATGCTTCAGTTCCTTTAGGTGCATTTTGCCAAGCGAGTTGTGGAGAAAGGTTATCGCCATTGCAACCAAAGCCTTTAAATTCTTGCGCACTCCCCATAAAGTCACCATGGGCAATGTCTTTGCTTGTTAGAGTAAATGTCTCCGCGAATGTGGTGCCAGATAAGCATAGTAGAAATAACGGTGTAGCAATTTTCAATGTTGATGATTTCATAATATTCTCCGATTAATAAGAATAATCATAATACCTAGCAAAGACAGATCAAATTAGTGCCAAAACTGTCAATTATTAGCCTGCTTCGCTCATTATTGTTTTACGAAGGGCTGTTGGAGTCGTATTAAACAAAAGTTTAAACTTATCGGTGAATCTAGATTGCGACGAAAAACCACATTGCTGTGCAATGCTGCCAATAGACTGTGAGCTACTTTGAATCAAGTGTAGTCCATGGCTTAAACGCGCGTTATCTTTAATTAACTGAAAACTACTGTCTTCTGCGGTTAACTTTCTTCTGAGTGTCGATTCGCTCATCGCTAACGTAGCTGCAATACTGCTTGCATCCCAATCATGCGTTAAATCACCAGCGATGATAGTATGTACTTTGTGAGTCAGTGTTGGTGGCTCAATAATTGAACCTAAGTCTCTGAAACCCTGAGAAAATAACACTTGCAGCAGCTCTTGTCTTCTAATTGGCCATAATTGAGGTGGCGTTACTGCAGCCCATTCAATAAATTGTTTTAAGGTCATTTTAAACAGTGAATCGACTTGCCCTGTAATAAACTTTTTCTTTGCGCCGGCTTGATATTTCAAACACTCAAAGTCGGTGTAATCAAATTCAATCAATAAAGCAATATAGCCAAAGTTTTGCGGAATGTTACGCATTGCGACCTGCGGTGTATTTGCCATAAAAACAAAATCACCTGCATCGCAGTTAACTTCTTCTGTATCAATTAACGTTTTGCTGCCAGATAACACAACGACAAGTAATGGGTTTGCGATAGGCACATTAACAATATGCTGTTCATCATTAGCGCAGTAAATCGAAAACGGTAAAGACTGATGTTGCTTTACTGTGCTTAAACCTACCTCTATCAATTCATTCATAATTTATAGTGTTTTTTCATTGCTCTGAGCGGAACGGCATCATCCGTGAATTTTAGTTATTCGGCGTTGAAACACCTCCTACAAACAAACTTTTTCGATTATTCCTGTCTTATTTAATATAGGTTGTGCCCATTGATAATAATCAGAAGTACCTTCATCCCATGGCCATAAACCTTTTGTTGTTGGCCATACCATTTGAAGCATCTTAAAATTACTTTCATTATGTAACCACAGGCCATAACCTAAGTATTCTTTATAATGTGAACTATCTACATAGATGAAAGTCACATCGAAGCCTTCAAGAAAATCACTATAAAATTTACCTACTTCAAAAACCTCACCTTTAAGCAATCTATCTTTGTAGTTATTAATCATTGAGTGAGCCAATGAACTATCTAAACCTAGAATGATTAAGTCCGGTTTCTTCTGTTTTTTATTAATACCAATCGAATAAGTAAATTCAGGCGCATCTTCCCCTTCCATAACTTTCAATACATGGCATCCAAAGTGTTCAATGTTGTTTAAAGCAACCTGATCTTGTTCGTTCATGGTAACCTTTGATTTAAGTAATTTTTTTACGGTCGAAAATAAACTATAAAATTTAAACATTATTTGTAAAAAGCAGGCAATCTCTTTGCTCTAAAGTTTTTAGCGTATATCCACCATTTAACTCCTACATCATCAATTAATTGATAAAAGTTAAAATTTATTTCTAGGTAATTCTCATTTAGGTAGCTTGATACAAGCTCATTTGCGATAACAATTTTAATAGGCCCAACTAAACTAAATGCTAAACTTAAAGAATCAACATCTAAAAACTCTACTTCTATTTCCCCGTTGTCTCTAGTACCAATATCACCATTAAACTTTATTTTTAAGGAACCAGAAGCTTGTTCTGTTGGTACATTAATTTTTTCAACTGTTGCCTGCCCATGCAACCTTGCGAGGTAAGCATTTAATTCATCTAAATCCATTTGTGCATTAACCTTTAAATTTATACCTTACGCGCTAAAGCACCACCTACAAACGCGCGAAACAAGTTTCACGCCTACGTTATAAAACATTAGGCACTGGGATTCAGGCTCATGGACGCGATGTAAAATCGCTGCTACTTGTTCGGCGTTGAAACGCCTCCTACCAACTTGTAACTCGCAAACTTTACCCTTGTATGTCGCTAACTTTAACCCAATTAAACAAGCATATTGTTTAACATTATTCCTGGCATTAAAAATACCATTGCAAAAGAGAATGATCCGGTGAATGCAACTGCAAGACAGCAAAATGCCGTTTGCATTAAAAAGACGTTGGGTTTACCAGAGGCACTTTTTTGAAATGACACATAGGCAAGTAGCAGGTTTTCTTTAATTTTTAGAAAATAAGAACGCACTACTCTGATGATAGGCAAGCTGTACATTGCTAAAAAAGCAAATACAACTTCTATTCCACCAAAATGAAATAACAGTGCAATCTCAGGTGAGAACCAACCAACAATAGCGATCAAACACCAAAATGCAGCTTTTTGATATTTATTCAGTTCGTGCCATTTGATCATCGTCTTCCTTGTATTTTCAATTATACTTAAATTAAGTGAGCAGCTGATTCGTCTAATTTAGTTACATAAGCTTTGAGCGCTGCAAGCTGAAGTTTTTCGCCTTGGTGAGCATTCATCGCTTTGGCAAAATAGCTATTGGCTTGCTGCTGATCACCTGCATGCTCATGAATGATTCCAATTCGAAGATAAGTAAAAGCAAGATTATTAGGGCCTAATTCTGTTTGCAGCGTTTTAGCGCTATCAAGCTCAAGAATTCTTGCAAGTGCATTTAACGCATAGAGCGCACTATCGTTCGAACCTTTGATGTACTGAGAATGAGCAAGTTCTAGCTCTTTTTTAAGAAACTCGGCTGTAATTTCATTTGCATTTGTAGGTACTGCTACTGAGACTAAAGCAGCTAAGGTTAAAACTTTAAACATATTAAACCTCCTTTTAAATTGAGTTTTACAGATTAATCAAATTCGATTAACTGGTCAAATTTCACTCTCGTAGCTCGCTAAATTCTCTTTTAACGCGCTAAAGCACGACCTACAAACGCGCGAAACAAGTTTCACGCCTACGTCAGAAAACATGAGGCACTAGGATTCAGGCACTGGGACGCGATGTAAAATCGCAGCTACTTGTTCGGCGTTGAAACGCCTCCTACAAACTTGTGACTCGCTAACTTTACTCTTTAATCAGACTTAATCGCGACCAAAACCAATCAGTTTTTTGCCATTTAAACCTTTTTTATGCCATTCGGTTTGCTCTTCGCAGAATATTTGCGCGTCTAATTCTTTACTTGGCTCTTCATTTAAACTGCCTGCAGGTACAAGTAGATATTTACTGTCTTGTGATTCAAATGGCAGCGCTGAGCCACAGGTTTTACAAAACGCTCTAGACAATGCACGTCCAGGGTAATTAAACCGCGTGATGTGATGTTGACCTTTAACCCATTCGATAGCATCAGGCGAGGTAAACAAATTTGCAGCGTGAGCAGTGCCAGTCAGTTTGCGGCATTGTTCGCAATGACAGAAGAAAAAACGTCTAAAGTTATCAGCGACTTTAAAACTCACTTCGCCGCAGCAGCATCCGCCTGTAAGTAATCTAGTCATATCTATCTCCTTATTCGCCAAGCTAAAAATTTATTCCCTAAACGATGCGCTATTTAATAATTTTTGGCAATAAAAAAGGCCATGTTGCGCTTACAACATGGCCTTTTTGCATTAACACAACTTAGAAATCTAAGTTTGATAAAACCTCATCATCAACGTTATTAGACAAGGTCACTTTAAGTTTAGGGGTACGAGCCATTTCACGTTTAATCGCAAAATTAGCTTCTTCGTTACGCGCCCAACTACGACGAGCAATACCGTTGTTTACATCAAATAATAGCATAGATTTCAAACGACGCTCGGCAGCTTCACTACCATCTAGTAGCATACCAAAACCACCGTTGATCACTTCGCCCCAGCCTACACCGCCACCATTGTGAATAGATACCCAAGTAGCACCACGGAAACCATCACCAATTACATTGTGAATCGCCATGTCTGCTGTGAAGCGGCTACCATCATAGATGTTTGATGTTTCACGGAAAGGTGAATCTGTACCACTTACGTCATGGTGGTCACGCCCAAGTACAACCGGACCAATTTCGCCACGATTAATGGCATCATTAAACGCTTTAGCGATTTCAGCGCGGCCTTGTGCGTCTGCATAAAGGATACGAGCTTGCGAACCAACAACTAGTTTGTTCTGCTTCGCATCTTTGATCCACGTGATGTTGTCTTGCATTTGCTGTTGGATCTCTTCAGGCGAGTCCGCCATGATTTTATTTAAAACGTCTGCAGCAATCGCATCTGTTTTATCAAGATCTTCAGGTTTACCTGACGTACATACCCAGCGGAACGGGCCAAAACCGTAGTCAAAACACATTGGGCCAAGAATATCTTGTACGTACGACGGGTATTTAAAATCAATACCGTTTTCAGCCATTACATCGCCACCAGCGCGTGATGCTTCAAGCAAGAACGCATTGCCGTAATCAAAAAAGTAAGTACCTTTTGCCGTGTGCTTGTTTACAGCATCGGCGTGACGCTTAAGCGTCGCTTGTACTTTTTCTTTAAATACTTCTGGCTCTTCACGAATTAAACGATTTGACTCTTCATAGCTGATATCAACCGGGTAGTAACCGCCTGACCATGGGTTATGAAGTGAAGTTTGGTCTGAACCTAAGTGAATGAAAATATCTTCTGCTAAGAAGCTTTCCCATACATCAACCACGTTACCAATAAAGGCAATCGAAACCACTTCTTCATTTTGCTGAGCAGAACGTACACGCTCAACAAGCTCTGGCATATTATCGATTAGCTCATCAACCCAACCTTGTTGGTGACGCTTAATAGCCGCCTTAGGGTTAACCTCGGCACATACGGTAATACAGTTAGCAATGTTACCCGCTTTAGGCTGAGCACCACTCATACCACCTAAACCAGCAGTTAAGAAGACCTTACCTTGTGGTGATTCGCCTTTTTCGAGCACTTTACGGAATGCATTCATTACCGTAATAGTTGTACCGTGCACGATACCTTGTGGGCCAATGTACATAAATGAACCCGCAGTCATTTGACCGTATTGAGTTACACCCAACGCATTGAATTTTTCCCAGTCATCCGGCTTTGAATAGTTCGGGATCATCATACCGTTAGTCACAACCACGCGCGGTGCTTCAACTGATGATGGAAATAACCCCATAGGGTGACCTGAGTACATGTGTAGTGTTTGGTCTTCTTCCATTTCGCTTAAGTACTTCATGGTTAGTAAGTACTGCGCCCAGTTTTGGAATACCGCACCGTTACCACCGTAAGTGATTAGCTCTTCAGGGTGCTGTGCTACTGCAGGATCAAGGTTATTGTCGATCATTAACATGATAGCGGCAGCTTGTTCGCATTTAGCCGGGTAATCACTGATTGAGCGCGCTTTAAGTTCATAGTTAGGCTTAAAGCGATACATGTAAATACGGCCAAATTGCTTAAGCTCAGCGGCAAATTCAGCGGCTAATTCTTTGTGCCATTCTTTAGGGAAATAACGCAATGCGTTACGAATAGCTAATTGCTTTTCGTCAGCCGATAAAATGTCTTTACGTTTTGGAGCACGGTTTGCATCACTTGGATACGGTTTTGGCTCGGGTAATACACTCGGGATACCTTGCTTAATTTGTTCTTGAAAAGTCATTATTTGCTCCCTTAGTTAACTTTAAACGCTTGCGATTTAACAAGTTCTACCATAGCGTCGATGTCTGGCTTAAGTAAGCGGTCTTCTTCTAGTTTGGTAACTTTGCTACGAATTAGCGCAAAGTTTTCTTCAATGATGTCAGAACACTTGTTAGGACGTCTAAATTCGATTGCTTGCGCTGCATACATCAACTCAATAGCAAAGATTTTATCAAGGTTACCTAAAATCTGGTTTAACTTACGACCAGAAATACTACCCATAGATACGTGATCTTCTTGGCCCATTGATGTTGGTACGCTGTCTGCTGATGGCGGGAAACACAATGATTTATTTTCTGTTACCAATGCCGCAGTCACATATTGCGGGATCATCATGCCAGAGTTTAAGCCACCCGATGTTGTTAATAAACGTGGTAAGCCGTGTAAGCCCTCAAGCAGTAAGTAACAACGACGATCAGCAATGTTACCTAGCTCTGCCGCTGCGATTGATGCGTAATCTAATACCATAGCAAGTGGTTGGCCGTGGAAACCACCGCCTGAAATGGCTTCTTCTTCGCTGATCACAATTGGGTTATCTGTTACAGAGTTCATTTCTGTTTCAGCAAGCTCTTTTAAATGGTTATACGCGTTACGTGATGCACCATGAACTTGTGGAATACAACGCAGTGAGTAAGGGTCTTGAACACGGTCACAATCAGTATGTGAAGCCATGTTTTCAGAGCCTGAAAAAAAGCTACGCATGCGCGCTGCAACTTCAACGTTACCTTTAAAAGCACGAATTGCGTGTAATTCTTCACGGAACGGTGATTCGCTACCTTGCATACCTTCAATACTCATAGCACCTGCGATATCAGCAAGGTCTAATAAGTAACGCATTTTAGTAAGCGCAGTAATGGCATGCGATAAAATAAACTGAGTACCGTTAATTAATGCTAGGCCTTCTTTTGCATGTAAATCTAAAGGCGCTAAACCGTGCTCTTTTAATACGTCTGCTGCTGGCTTGATTGTGTCGTTAACCCAAAACTCACCTTCACCTAAAAGAGGCAAGAATAAATGTGATAACGGTGCTAAGTCGCCCGATGCGCCAACTGAGCCTTGCTCTGGTACAACAGGGATAATATCAAGTTCAATAAACTTAAGCATACGCTCAACAACAGTTAAACGAATACCTGAAAAACCTTGGCTTAATGCATGTACTTTGGTGATTAGCATCAGCTTTGAAATAGGTTTAGCGATTGGCTCACCCACACCAACAGCGTGTGTGATCAATAAGTTCTTTTGTAATAAGTTGGTTTCTTCTGGAGAAATTTGTGTATCACACAATGGGCCAAAGCCCGTATTGATACCATAAATGGCTTTATCTGAGGCAGCCATTTTGTCTACGTTTTGGCGGCTTTTATTAATTTTATCAATTGCTTCTTGGCAAAGCTCTGCCTGTAACGTACCGGCTGCAATAGCATTAACGCTGTCTAACGTTAATTGGTCAACACCATACTTAAATGTCATTTATAACTCCTAAAGAACAGGATTAAGTTTTATTTAGATGGAGTCTAGCTTGCTCTAGTTGTTTTACAAATGCATAATTATCGTTATTCATTCCAGATTTACCGAACTAAAAGAAGAGCTATGCAAGTTCATGACGTAGACCTGCGCTTATTGCGCGTTTTTGTAGCAATTGTTGAGTGTGGCGGGCTTTCAGCCGCAGAGTCACGTTTGAATATTGGCCGCTCAACCATCAGTGCGCATTTATCAGACTTAGAAGTAAGGCTTGGTATTAAATTATGCAAACGTGGCCGCAGTGGTTTTGAAATTACAGACGCTGGCGCCATCACATATCAGGCATCGATTGAACTGCTTCAGCAATGCGAAGCCTTTGCTAATACCGTAGCAAGCTCTAAAAACGAGTTATCGGGGCGTTTAAGTATTGCCATGATAGATACCATGGTTAGTGACCCTCGTTGTGCCATTCCCCGCGCGATAGCAAGGTTAAAAGGCAAAGGTAAAAACATTCAGTTCGATATTAACGTGTGCGAGGCACGAGAGGTAGAAACATCAGTAGCCAATGGCCGCTCGTTGGTGGGGATTGGTGTTAGCCGCCATCATATTCGCGGATTAGATTACACCCCCCTACACAACGAAACTAACTTTTTGTATTGCGCAGTCGGTCACCCATTATTTGAGTGTGAAGACAAACAGATAAATGAGCTCATTAAAGAAGCCGAAGTTATTACCAGTAACTACATGCGCGATAAAGAAAGCCGAAACGACGGTTTAAACTACCAAAACAGTGCTGTTGCTTATCACGATGAAGGTATCGCACATTTAATTTTATCGGGTGAATTTATTGGTTATTTACCCGATCACTACGCACAGTTCTGGGTTGATAAAGGTATTTTTAAAGCTATTCAACCGAGTAAATATCACTACGATATTCCAGTGGTCTTGATCACCTCAAAAACAAATGCCAGCTCGCCTTTAGCAAATGCTATGCTTGACGAAATTAAGCGCTGTTACGCGGTCTAGTGTTTTTGTTTAAAGCTTTTTGCTCATTTATAAGCACTAGACTAAACGCGATAACTGCAAGGTTTGTAGTCACAGGATTAAACGCTTCGATTAAAAGTGCGGGCTGTAAAACAGCAACAAACAGCATTAGCCCAACTAAAGCAGCTATATTGAGAATATTGATTAAGATTGAACGGTAGAAGATAAAAAACAGCACAGCAAATATAATTTCACCTATGCCAGCTGCTCGGGTAATAAGCGTTGAGATTTCAGCATTAAAACCAAAACTTGCCGTCATTTTTAGTTCAAGGGGGGCAATGTGAATAAGTTTTGGCATCAGCCCATGATAAAGCCAACTAAAGCTGATAATAAATCGAGCGATTTGAATCGTAGTTAAATGCTTCATTGGTAAGTTTACTTTGTGTGCTCTGTTATTCAGAGCACACAGTATAGCTTATAAGCTAGTAGGTTGACCGAAACGGTTCTCAGCTTCATCACCTGCTAAAAAGCCATTTTCGATTAACGCCCAGATAGGACCAATTAATGGCACAAAACCAATTAATACCCACCAACCTGATTTATTACGGTCGTGCCAGCGTTTCACTTGAATCGCAAGCGAAATCCATATTAGCGGAATATAAAGAATAAGCATGATTACAGAAATAGCTGACTCATTACCACCTGTTAATAATGCTACTAAAAACATAAGAACAAATGAGGCTAAGATCATACCTAATACTGAATACCAATAAGTCTTACGAGGAATACGACCTTTAAAAGAAAACAAAATTTCTTTGATGCTTAAAGTGGTTGTTTCTGTTGATGCTGAAGCAAGGTTTGATTCTGGGGCTTGATATACGTTTTCTGACACTGTCATTTCCTTTGATATGTGTTGTTGCAAACCAAATTAATCTAGTCTGCTGATTTATGTTGTTAATAGTGCTGAATTAAGCATGAATAAGATAACACAAAATGATTGGATTTGGGTACTAAGAAATTGCTGAAAAACTACGAACAAGTAACCTTAAGACATAAAAAAAGCACCCTTGGGTGCTTTTAATTAACTCGGTTGTTGCCAATATTTGGCGTATAAATTTGGGTAGGTTTGTTTTAAAAACTTAGCTTTATCTTTAAAGCGTTTACCTTTTGGTTGCTCAAGCCCTGATGGCACAAAAGGTAATTCATCATCATTACGTTCTTCGTAAAGCATACCGGCAATTAAATCGTACTCATCTAAATACGGGTAAGGCTGTTCGTTTAAATGATAAACTGGCGTACACTCGGCAATTGAGTCTGGGTTTTCAAGCGCCTTTAAAAAAGCCTGTTCACCACGTGAAATAAGCCAACATAAAAACTCAGAAAAACCATAATCATCGTTACAACCGGCCATTACATAAGCGGCACCAAATAAGTCCCAGGTATAGGCTTTGCGCATACGTAGGTTAAACTGCTTATCAAACTCCATCAGCTGCTGGTCAGATAAATCAGTCAGCTTTGCTTTTAATGCATTACAAACAGACTCAGGCTCGGCAGTTTTATCTTCGGCGGTCACGAGTTGCCAAAAATCACTTTCGCTTAAAACACTCATGATAAAATCTCTTTCACACGCCCTACTTGACCATCATCAAGTTGAACTTTAATACCATGTGGGTGATTCGGTGATTTAGTTAAAATACGTGACACCACACCTTGAGTTAACTGACCTGTTCGTTGATCTTGTTTTAAAACAATGTTGACTTCGCAGCCAATTGAAATTTGTGAACGCGTAGGCACTGCCATTGCTATATCTCTTTCAATAATTTTTGCCGATTATAGCCATTTGCAGCTGGCTTACCAAATTAAACCTGTGTGATTGGGCTGTTTTTAAGCAGCGCCTTTGGCAATATCTCATTTAAACGTTCAATGATTGATTCAGCTTTGCCTTTTATTTGAAAGTCATAACCTTGACCGTTGCCATCTAATATGACGGCTAAATAGTTATCAGCAACTTTCAGTTGCGTAATACGGCTTAATTCAAGAGTCTCTTCTTTATCGCCATAATAAACCTGCTTAACCGTTAAGCTCGTGCCTGTTGCCGTGAGTGTTTTACTAAGCGCTGTTTTGGCTGCAAACTTTTCTGTTGAGCGATAGGCCTGCACCATAAAAGCGATAGCAAATATAAAACCGGTAAAACTTGAAATAGGTAATGAGTCTGATTGCAAGCTGTACACACCTATACAAATAAATAACATTGCAAGGGCTAGATTTAACATAACCATCTGTTTAGGGGTTAAATTTAAGTACATTATTATTCCTTTAAAAACGCAATTGCTTTTGCATTGATAGCTAAATCTATAGTGCTCAATTCTTTGATAATTAAACTTATAATTAACTGGGTTTGTTCAGCGGTTATCGGAAGCTCTTTACAATAACAACTTACTTTTAGTGATTGCGGTAGCTTTTTTAGGTCAGCAGTATGCGTTAACCATGAAAATTCGTGTACTTGTTCTTTTGCTTGTTCGCACGCTTGCGTTAATGCAACTCGAATAGCCTTATCTAGACGTTTTTCAGTTTTAGTCATGTTCTGCTTGTTGTTTTTTAAATTCTTCGTAGCTGTCTTGCTGGCGCTTTACACACTCATGGTACTCTTTATCTGCCATATGATTGCATTCACTTAAACGCGCCGATTGAATTTCATGATAACGGGCATCAGAGCTACAAGCAGATAAAAGCACTGCAAGGGTCGCAATCACGGCCAATTTTAAGGCATTTAAAAACATTAAATTTCCTTTATGTAGTTATACATTGGTGCTGCGTTTTCCTGTATATTGCGTGGGTTTAAATATTATTACCAAAGGGTTCTATATGATGTTGTCGCAGTTACAACAGCTGTTTCAGCGTATCGATAAAAGTAAAATTTTTCAATCATTTGTTATTGCTGTCATTGTTATTTCAGCGCTAACAGTGGGTGCACACACCTACTCTTTACATCCAACTGCTGAGCTTGCCTTACATTGGATGGACTTAGGTATCACCGTTTTCTTTTTAGTTGAACTGGTGATCCGCTTTATCGCAAGCCGTGGTTTTAAAGACTTTTTCACCAAAGGCTGGAATATCTTCGATTTTATAATCGTGTTGGGTAGCCTTTACCCCGCTGCTGGCTCTACGATTTTTATCGCTCGATTACTGCGTATTTTCCGCGTGTTACGACTTGTATCTATGATCCCAGAGCTAAGACTACTGGTTAACTCGCTTTTAAAAGCCATTCCACAAATGGGCTATATCGCCCTGCTCATGTTCGTGATCTTCTATATTTATGCCGCCATGGGTAGCATGCTGTTTGCTGATATAAACCCTGTACTGTGGGGCGATGTGTCTATTTCTATGCTCACATTATTTAGGATTGCCACGTTTGAGGATTGGACCGATGTTATGTATGAAACTATGGCTGTGTATGAACTCAGCTGGATTTTCTACCTAACGTTCATCTTCTTAACAGCCTTTGTATTTTTAAACATGATGGTTGGTGCAATTTTAGAAGTTATGTCTGAGGAGCACCGTAACGCCCGTGAAGAGCAAACATCTGATGCCGACATGCCAGCAACCAAAGGGCAAATTGCTCAGCTGCAAGCTGAAATGGCTGAACTCAAACAACTATTGAAAGAAAAGCAGTAAGGTTTTTAGCGATTAGGCGCTAGGACCTAGCGCCTAGCGCCTAGCGCCTACATTTTAAAACTTACAAATATCAAGCAGCTTTTTGCAATCTAACTCAACCTGAATATTTACGATCCAACTCGATAATCTCTTCTTTTATTGCTTTCACTTTCTCTTGAGCAGCTGGATGCTCTAGCAAACCCAATTCAATAATGCCTGTGCATTTATTTATAAATGTTTCAGTAGAATTATTTTTCGGTATAAAAATTACATATGCAAACCCAGGCATCAAACTTGGTGTACAACCACCTGGTTTAAGCAATATATTTTTAGGTATAGATTTATTAGCCGATAGAGTGTCAGTTAAATCAAAATCAACTTTAACGTTATTAGTCTCAGAGGCTTTTATTAGTTTTAAATTTGTGACCTTGATTAAGTGAACTGACTTAGATTTTTCGTAAAAATGTTCTAATGAATACCCACAATTACAAGCAATAGCTGAAAATGATTCAAAGCTGAGTAATAAAAAAAGCACCCGCCAAACAATTCTTTTAAATGTTATTAAGCCCACCATTTAACCTCAAAGCACTTGTTTAAATTCATGGATTACTCTCAAAATAAGCTTGATATCTGGCCTTCTGCTATTTTTGTATGACATATAAACAATTCAATAGGCATACCAATATACATACCTTGATGAGCAGATGAATCCAACACTTCTATAAATATATCAGCAGTTCCTCCATCAAAGAACTCTTTACTCTCTTCAAAAATAAGTCTACAGCTGGTATCAACACGGTTCAAATATGAAATTCGAGGGTAACAACCACTTCCAGTATATCTAAATGCATGAGGCGGGCGCTCTAAGAATAAGAATGTAACTTTTGCTGTAATATTCATTACACATTACCCTCTTTTTTCTACCTTCCATGGCGGGTTTAAGCGGTTTTCTCCGGCCCAATATAATTTAATTTTATTTCCTGATGGATCTTTTAGAATTGCTTCCGTCCATAAATAACGTTGGGGGGTAGGCGGCTGTTCAAAGCTAATACCTTTTTCAACAAGGCTTGCGTAGAGCTCATCGAGCTGCTCATGTTCAAAGTAAATTACCGCATGATTATTATAATTATCGGTTTCTAATGACAGCGAAAATGTGGCATCACCATCTGGGCATTGAAAGCGTGCGTAATGCGGGGTATCCACAATCTGAATCATTCCCAGCTTTAAGTAAAAAGCCACCGCTTCATTCATATCCTTTACAGGTAACGTCACCTGATTGAGATTCATTTGCTACTCCCATGTAATGCTTTATTCGTTACATCAGCATATCGCGTTCATTAAATTAAGCAAAAGATATGTTATGAGTTAGCGAGTTGCGAGAGTAAAGTTAGCAAGTTAGAAAGCTACAAGGTGAAAGTTTCTAGGATACGTTTCAACGCCGTACATTCATCTTTCCGGTTATTGTTGCCATAAATGATGACCTATACGGCTGCAGCCGTTCCTACACGAACTCCATATGCAATATTGGAAATGGTTTACCCATATCATCTAATGGCGAGCGTGAGGCAACTTTAAAGCCCAAATGCTGATAAAACCCAACTGCAAGTGGGTTTTGCTCATTAACATCCACTTTGTTGGCTGCTAATTGCTCAACCGCATAGTTCAAGAGTGTTTTACCTATCCCCATCCCCATTGCGGCATTTAAAATAAACAACATTTCTATTTTGCACTCATGTACGCCAATAAAGCCTAAAATTACCTGATGCTCATCCTTAATGCACTTTAAAGTAACACTAGGAAACGCTTGCTCAATGATGATTGGCTTAAAAAAGGCTATGTCGTCTTCAGTTATAAAATCATGGGTTGCTCGAACTGAGTTTTCCCATACAGCGAGTAGCTCTGGGTAATCTTCAGCGTTCACACTATGTATTTCCATTGTTTTCCATTTTGTTCTACAGCGATTGCCGGTTAAATACTAATGTGAAACAGCAAAATAAATCTAGAGCGTTTGAGCATTGTCATTACCAACCAAAGCATTTTGTAACTCTTGCAAAGACAATGATTTATAAAAATACCAACCTTGTATTTGGTAATCCTCGTTATGACTCTCGATAAAATTGTACTCGTCCTCAGTTTCAACCCCTTCAAATATAACAGCTCGGTTCAGCTCTGAGACTAATGACATTATCGCCAAAACCATTTTTTGCTTTACACCATCTGTAATTGATTGGGTAAATACCTTATCTATCTTGATTACATCAAAGTTGATTTCTGTAAGCCACACAAGATTAGATACTCCGGTACCAAAATCATCGAGCGCTATTTTAAAGCCATATTTTTTCGCCTTTAAAGCGAAGCAAGCTAATAACGTTAATGGCAAGCCAATGCGCTCTGTTATTTCTATCTTTACTTGCTCATTCCTTAGCTCATACTTACCGCAAAGCTGATGCAAGTAATCTAGAAATTCGGGGTTTTCAATTTCATATGCATTAACATTAATTGCGACAGAAAAACCATGATCGGTTTTCATAATCGGTGCTAATTCTTGAAGGGCCTTAGTCGCGCATTCATAGGCCAATACTGGATACAAAGATAACTGCTCAGCAATACCTAAAAATAGTTCCGGTGAAACCTGGCCATGTATTTCGTCTTTCCAGCGGACTAAACTCTCAACACCAATTATTTTGTTAGTTTTAACATCAATGATTGGTTGATACTCAAGATACAACTGTGCATTTTTGATTGCACTTCGAAGTCTGAATTCCATTGAGTTTCGCTTATCTAAATATGAGCTCACAGAATAGGCTATTAAAAAGCTAATTAAACCAAGCATACATATGATCAATACAGATATGTACAGCGGGAAATACAAAATACCTGGTCGATTATTCTCAGTGATAACACAATAAGAAAATTGTGTACTACACATTTCTACCTGTTGAGTTGGCAATAATGTTTTGCTGTTAAATTGATATTGGGTTTCATAGTGATGAAAAACATACTCTTTATTTTTAGAAATAATTTTAAATGCAAAGTGCTTATTTAATTCATCAATATGTTTAAAAGGTTTGTTTACAGTGAATGCGATGACATCGTCACGTTTAGTGACGTCATACTTTGTTTTTACCGGAAAAACACCAGCAACCTCTGATGCAAAATCATACCCTGAAGATGAATTATATAATTGCTGAGTAAGTAAAGCTGTTTTGTCTAACTTCCCCCAATTTGCAGAGCACTTAACCTTACCTTTTTTAATTAAACCTAGATCATGAACGTATTCATAATTGGCCAAGATTACCCGTAATTTATTAATAGTTTGAGTGTCACATTGACGAGATGATATCTGTGAAGCGGTATTTATTGCTGATGAGATATCTGCAGAGATATGCTCAGCCTTATTTAATAAAACGTTCGAAAATTGCTCTTGGTGTCTTACCTGAAAATAACTTACCGATACATGAAAAATGCAGGTTAGAAAGAACATTAGTAAACAGACAATAAATGGCAATTTGTTAAAGTTGAATGTTCTTCCCTGCATAACTCATTACTGTGTTGTTGGTTGCTGTTAAAAACTTAATCATATTGTATTATTAAATCAAGTCCCAGAACCTAAAACGGGTAATTTTTTGATAAATTGATCCTGCTCGTAAGTCTGCTTAACAACAAATAACAACGAGGTTTCAATAAAGCCTTACTTACACCTTAAACTTACCCACTAAATCAGTCAGATTATTCGATAACAGGTTTAGTTTTTCTCCATTGCCTCTTGCACTATCGGCAATTTCGCTTACATCATCAGCCGCATTTTTTATTTCAACAACATTGCGGTTAATATCTTCAGCTACGTGCTGTTGCTCTTCGGCTGCAGTGGCAATTTGTGTATTTAAATCGCTAATATTGACGATAGACGCGGTTATTTCGCTAAATTGTTGCTGTGCTGAATGAGCTAACTCAACAGTTTTGTTTGTACGGTTTAAGCTGGTTGTCATCTCTTTTGACACTTGATCAGACATTTTACGCAACGTATCTAACTGACTTGCTATTTCTTCTGTTGATTCTGAGGTTCTTTGTGATAACGCACGCACCTCATCTGCAACAACCGCAAAACCTCGACCATGATCGCCTGCCCTCGCCGCTTCAATTGCTGCATTTAAGGCTAACAAATTGGTTTGCTCTGCAATACCTCTTATCACGCTTAATATCGACATGATATTTTCACTTTCAGCGTCGAGTTGGTTTATATCTTGGGTTGCTTTGGTTATCACCTCAGACAAAGATACAACGCTATCAACCGTTTCAGATATAACACTTTGCCCAAGCTCAGAGGCCTGCTGTGTTTGCGATGCAAGTTCGGCTGCATTGGCACAATTAGCAGAAACTTCATTAGCAGTCGCTGCCATTTCATTAATCGCTGTTGCCGCCATTTCAAGGGCTTGTTGTTGCTGTGATGTTGAGCCAGATAATTGCGCCGCCTGTGATGATGTTTGCGCTGAGGTATCACTAACATTTTGCGCACAATCATTAATTTGCGTGACTAAATCCGATATTAGATTCAAAAATAAGTTAAAGCTGTTAGCCAGTTTGGCCGTTTCATCGCGTGTTTTAATCACTAAACGTTTAGTTAAATCACCACCACCTTGCGATATCTCGGTAAGGCCATCACTTACTTCAACAATAGGTGCAGAAATTAATTTAGAAATATAGCTAGCAACTAAAATGAACACAGCAATCAAGATTGCACTGATGACTAAAATGGTAATCGTCATTGCGTTTGCAGCACTCATCACTTCAGATTTTTCAACTAAACCTATAAATTTCCAGCCTAGTTTTTGCGAGGTGTAAATATTCGCTAAGTAATCTTTGCCATTAATGTCAATTTCAAATTGCCCGTGATTATTATCAGCGAGCTGTTTGTATTTTCCGTTATTGACTTGTGCTAGCTGCTTAAACCTGTAATCAGCATTTTTAACGTCAACCAGTACATTGCCACTGTCTTCAATCAACATTAAATAGCCAGTTTCACCAAGTTTAATGTTCGCAATAATATCGGTAAGGCCCTGTAAGGATACATCCATGCCCTGAACACCAATAAACTCACCCGCTTGTTTAATCGCTTTAACAGTAGAAACAATCACCATGTCATCTGCTGCCCAATAATAGGCATTGGTTCTTACCGTTTTACCATTTGCTGCTTTGCCTGTTTCGTACCAAGGCCTCACTCTTGGGTCATAATTCGCTGTGACTTCACCCTCTGGCCATTGAATATAACCGCCTTGCTCATTACCCATGTAGATATAAGCAAGTCCCGGATGGGTGGCGCCAAAGTGATCAAATAAATTAAAGGCGGTTTTTTCGTTGCTGCTACCACTTAAATGATCAAGCATCGCTGCACTAGTTGACTGCATATGAGTTTTAACGCCTTGCTTGGCGTCTAATATAGCGGCATGGGATGCAAGGTAATCGACGTTTTTCTCAATTTCAGCAAAAAACATACTGATACCGTTATCAACTTGTCTCGCTTCTCTTTCACTAAGTTCGGCAAAATTATCGAGGGCTTGCTGTCTTGTTTGTGTAATCACAAGCACTGCAATGATGATGAGCGGCAGAGCAATGGCTGACGCAAAGGCGAGTTTTAATTTTTTTGAAATGTTCATAGCCAACTTCCAACTAAGCACTTAAGAAAATATAGTGAGGCCTTGGAGGTTCGGCAAATAATTAAGTGTTTATTTTTACGGAGCAAAGTAGATTAGGATAAATAAGAACAATGAGTTTTTCATACCTTCTTAGATTGCCTTAACTCGAAACTTACCTTCTATAAATATGACATTTAGTTGACAGACACATGGAATGTACTAACTTTAGCTTTAGTAGTTAACATGCTTTTAACAAAGCAGTGCTTGATACTTTCCAACCAATTGGCAGCATTTGCGGGATGCAAATTAGCTGCCTATTCCTACTTCATGTTTAAGCATATAGCTAAGTAAAGCTTGGGCGTCTGGGTGTTTATCTGATTTTAACCCTGTTACAACACCTTGTTGATCCGCTGCCGATTTATGCTGGCCTAACTTCTCTTTTGCCTGAATTGAATCAAGTTCGATTTTAATACCAACAATGCCACGGAGTAACTTGGCTTGATAATCAACTGGCAACAAACTGCTGTCGTTTAAAATACTAGGCTCGTATTGGCTAATTAACTCATCTAGGCAAGCTAAGGTGTTGTCATCATCGAGGTATTCTACTGTGCCCTTGGCATGCACCGCAGCGTAGTTCCAAGTCGATACAGCTGGCTTCTCGCTATACCAATTGGGAGATATATAACTATGAGGGCCATTAAAAACCACTAAAACACAGGTATCTTGCAAGCTTTTGCCATGACGATTTGCCCGTGACACATGACCATATAAGGTACCAAACTCACCCTCATCGGGTTTATAAACTAAAGGTAAATGAGTTGCCTCAAACTCACTATCAACCATCAGAGCAAAGCTGTAGGTTTTGATAAACTGCGACACTCGCTCTGGTGTCATTTTCCATTTATTGGGGGTATGCATTACTTTCCTTTAGTGCTAAAAAAGGCCAGCAAACTGCTAGCCTTAGTATTGAGATGTGTGATTAATGTTGGCCATCAACAATAATGCGTAACATGCGACGAAGTGGCTCAGCAGCCCCCCATAACAGTTGGTCACCAACCGTAAACGCACTGATATACTCTGGGCCCATCGCTAATTTACGAATACGACCTACCGGAATAGACAGTGTGCCAGTCACTTTTACAGGTGTTAAATCTGTAGCTGAAATGTCACGATCATTCGGGATCACTTTGACCCACTCATTGTGAGAAGCAAGAATTTCTTCAATTTGCTCAACGCTAATGTCTTTGCGCAGCTTAATTGTCATCGCTTGTGAGTGACAACGCATTGCGCCAATGCGAACACATAAGCCATCAACGGGTACAGGCTGTTCGCTGCTTCCTAAAATTTTGTTTGCTTCAACTTGCGCTTTCCACTCTTCTTTACTTTGACCGCTTGGCATTGGTACATCAATCCAAGGAATAATGCTACCAGCTAAAGGCACACCAAACTGGTCTTGTGGTAAATCGCTTGAGGCAATTTTTTCGGTGACTAACTTATCAATCTCAAGAATCGCAGCATTTGGATCTGCAAGCTTGTCTGCCACTGTTTCGTGAATTGCACCCATTTGCGCAATTAACTCTTTCATGTTGCGTGCGCCTGCACCAGAAGCCGCTTGATATGTCATTGGGCTTACCCATTCAATCAAGTCTTGTTCAAATAAACCGCCTAGGGCTAATAGCATAAGTGATACAGTACAGTTACCGCCCACATAGGTTTTAACACCTTGCTCTAAGCCTGCACTGATAACGTCTTTGTTTACTGGGTCTAGCACAATAATACTGTCGTCACTCATACGCAGTGCCGATGCCGCATCAATCCAGTAACCTTGCCAACCTGATTCGCGTAATTGCGGGTAAACGGCTTTGGTATAGTCACCGCCTTGGCAAGTAACAATAATATCCATCTTCGCAAGCTCAGCGATATCATTGGCATCTAAAAGCGGTTTAGCAGGACCCGCAAGATCAGGACCTAATTGACCGGTTTGTGAGGTGGTGAAAAAAGTCGTGTCGATATTAGAAAAATCATTTTCTTGCTGCATACGTTCTAATAACACAGAGCCAACCATGCCCCGCCAACCGACTAATCCTACTTTTTTCATTGTTTGTTCCACTGTTTGATTCATTCAAATTACCTAAACTGTTAAAAATTAAAGTCCATTGCGTGAGAATTTAATTTTTACAGGAGTAATCTAGCATTGCGGCCTTAGCAAAACCAGCGCAAACCGAGTAACATCAAAATTTTTCATCTTAGCATCGGACAAGCTTCTGGCAGCACTAAGTTAAGCGCGCCAGCATGCACTTCAAAACGCTGTTGTTTTGAGGTGATTGGCTCGCCATCTAAGTTTATTGGCATTTCTGTTTGTGTTTGCCATTCAAGCCAAGGCACTTGAAAGCGTTTTACCCACTGTTGAGATGAATTAGGGTAATTGCTGAGCTCTTCGATAACCGCTGGTACATCTGAAATTGCAAATGATGTAAACGCCACTAAATCAACCAAGCCATCATTTATGTACGCATGTGGCGCAAGTGGCTGGCCACCGCCCGCTTTGCGGCCATTACATACGGCAGCGGCAATAATATCGCCCGAAGTACGTTCACCATCAGGCAGCGTTAACTCGCCACTGTAAGGAACAAAACTTAGCGCTTGTACAAGACCAGCCAAGGTATACGCCCCACCACCGAGTAAGTTTTTCAGTGCAGGCGGTGTGGTTGCGGTAATTTTTGCCCCAAAGCCAGCACTGGCAACGTTCACAAAATAACGCTTATCAACCTCTACCGTATCAATTGCATGCGGCTGACCATTTGCGGCAAGTTTCAGCGCAGGCAAGTACCCGTGAGGAATATTAGCGGCTGTAGCAAAATCATTCGCTGTGCCCATAGGTAAAATAGCAAGCTCTAAACGTTGTGACTTTTCCAGTTTCATTAATGCATTAACGGCTTCATTAACGGTGCCATCACCACCAGCTACTACAACACGTTTTACACCCTCTGCGACGGCTTCATTAATAAAACGCTCAATGTCACCGCCTTCATAGGTAACTCGCACTGCAAGTTGCTGACTAGTTCGAAATTTATCAATGGCGTCACGAAGCTGCTCATCTGCCGCTTTTTTGCCATTTATAATTAACCGTAAGTCCATTTTTAATCCCTGTTTTAACACTTAGAACTACCATAACACGCAATGATTTATATACCCAAACCACCTCAAGATGCAGAATTCAGCGTTTCACAGGTGCTTAATATCAAGGCGTTACTTTGCAAGAATGGCAGTCCCTTTTAAGAAGTAACAACGATGAGAGTAAGTGCCTGTGAAGCGCCCAAAGGGTTGGTTTAAAAACGATTTATACTGCGTTATTGATTTTAACAATAGAACCACTATTACTTGCAATCAATGCCTTGCCTAAATCGCTTTTAATTCCAACTGAAACTCGCATCTTGAGGTGGTTTGGGTATACGAAACAAAAAAGCCCTGCTAATGCAGGGCTAAATCAACGTTAGGATTTATTATTGTATCCTTCCTTGGGGAGTTTAATTAAAACTCGTAGCTGAAGCCTAAGCTAAACTTAGTGCCTTCTTCTTTCTTCCAAAGCGATAAACCTTCTTGTTCAATTTCTTTATCTTGACCAAGGATGTTTTCAATTTTGAACTTAACTTTTGTGTTGAAGTTCGGGAAGTAAGAATAAACTAAATCAAGCGAATGGAATGGCTTCTCTTCAGCATCTTCGTTACCGCGAGTACCCGGTACAATAATACGTGGACCAAACACGTTATAGACAAGTGATGTCGAATGGAAACCATCAGCAGAGTCATAACCCATTTGTAAGTTTGCTACCCACTCAGAGTGCCCCACTAAACGGCGCTCATCGTTAGTAACAATGTTAGACACTGTATCTGCATCAAGTGCATCTTTTAATTGCTGCTCAAACAACGAATCAACGCCGTCAGAATCATCGATACCTAGTTTCACAGTTGAATCAGATAGCGTAACGTTACCCGACAAGAACACACTCGACCAATCTGCACTGATAAAGCTAAAGTCAGTCAAGAAATCAACTTCAATACCCGTTAACTCACCTGATTCAGCGTTTGCAGTTAATAACTGTGGCGCAGCACCACCTACACCCGCAAGCTCTACCATTTCAATAGGGTTTGTAATGTCTTTGTAGAACAATGCAACTGATAGATTATTACCCGATGCCATATACCATTCAAAACGGAAGTCAGCATTTTTCAGTTTTGAACTTTGTAGTGTCGGTGAACCACGAACTAGAAACTCTGTTAACGGGTCAACGAAGAACGTAGAACTTACATCACGCATATCTGGACGAATCGTTGTTTCGCTTAAATTTAAACGAAATTGCATCTCTTCATCCATGATATAAGTCACAGCTAAAGAAGGATAAAAATCATCTTCTTTAATTGCTACTTCAGCGAGTTCATCCGTAGTGGCATCAAATAAGTTACTATGCGCCTTAAATGGTACTGATACTTGAGCGAAATCTTCCCAACGCACACCACCGGTAATACGCCACGTGTTGTCTAGGAAGTAATCAGCCATAAAGTAATATGCATCTAACTTATGTGCTGCACTGTATTTATCGCCGTCTGTTGTTCTGTCATCAAAAATGCCTGAACCCGTTGAGCTTGCATAGAAAGCATCATTATTGATGTTATCGTAAGCAAAAATCTCATCTAAACGTGAACCAAATGAATAATCATCTGAAATACCGCGGTGTGTAATCCCAAATGTGGTGTTGTTTGCTGTACGGGTTTTATCTGAGAAGTCGCCACCCACTTTTAGCTCAAGCTCATAGCCTTCACCATAAAATGGCATACCCATGTTCCAACCCCAAGTATCAACTTCGTCATGAAGCACTTGGAATTCACGTGTTACGTTAGTTGCTGAAACGTCTTGTAATTGCTCAGAAACAAACGAACCATTGTCGTAGTTACGTTGGAAAACAGCGTCTACACCACCTGGTGCATCACGGTTTGCACGGCTTGTACCTGCGTACCAATCAACAAACAAGTTGTTAAAGTCGATAAAGTTGTGTGTGCCTTTTAACTGGCTAGAGAACATTTCACGCTCTTCATACACAACATCAACACGGCGAAGATCACGTACACCTTCTTCCGTTTCGTTGGCATCATAAAAATTACGATTACGAACACGGTCACGCATGTCATGCAGGGCAATATTAGTCAGTTCAATTTTATGGTTTGAATTAAACTCATAACCAATATTAAATGTACCGCTCCAACGCACATTTTGTTCAGTCGATGTACCATCGTAATACTGAGCAAAACACTTGTCTTCACACCCTAAGCTACCGAGGTTTGTGCCACTTTTCTCTTGTGCTACTTCCCACTCATTTTCGTAAGAAACCGCAGCTAACACACCAAATGTGCCCATTTCACTTTCAAAGCGATCGCCTAGTGAAACTGAAAAGCTCATTTCAGGATCAACGTCTTTTTCAGTTGCTGAAATGTTCCAATCAAGAGCCGACATCAATGCTTGGCGCTCAGCCAATGTTGTATTGATATCACCTTCAAGGCCCGCACCATAAAAGGCATCGATGAACTCACTAGGTAACGCACGAGTACCATCATCACGCCCCATCCAGTCATCATCACCACCTTCATAGAAGTAGCCTGTATCACTGTTATTGGTGTTATAAGAAGTACCAATATCGACTTTAAATAAAAAATCAGTCGGAATTGATTTAGTTCTAATATTTACGTTACCACCACCAAAATGCGCAGGCATATCGGGTGAAAACGATTTTTGAACACTTAAACTTTCAATAATATCTGATGGAAATAAGTCAAGCGGTACAACTGAGCGAGTTGGATCAGGACTTGGTACATACATGCTATTAAGCTGAGTACTCGAATATCGCTCACCTAAACCACGAACATAAATGAACTTGCCATCAACAAGTGTCAAACCTGTTACACGACGAAGTGCCGATGCAGCATCGCCATCACCAGTACGAGAGATTTGCTCTGCACCCATGATATCGGCAACAAACGCTTGATTTTGACGCTCTTGAAGAACCGCGCCAGCACTCCCTTTTAAACGCTGTCCTACAGCAACCACTTCTTCAATTTCTTGTGCTTCATCCGCTGCATAGGCAGTATTCACTGATAAGCCAACTAATGCTGCAAGCACTGCGTGGTTTATCTTTGAACGCACAAGTTTAGAGGGGGTAAAAGATTTCATTATTATACTCCGAAAACAAAACTAGAAGCTGGCCGGGGTTGCCCCCGACCATGGATTAGAAGGGCTTAGTTAAGACCTACTTTTACCCAACCTGCTGTCCAGTCTGTTTGCGCATCCATTGCACCGATGTAATCTACTTGGTCGAAGAAGCTATTTAGGCTTGAAGCATCGAAACCGCTACCAAGTAGTGCTGATTCAGCACTTGGTTGATAACCGTTGTCGCTAAGACCTAACATTGCTGCGTCCATGATAGAGTTACCTTCTTGGCCTTCGAACCAAGATTGAACATTACCTGTACCAATTGCTTGGCTTGAGAAGTTATTATCTGCTGCACATGCAACTACTGAGTGACTGATAGTAAGTGAACCATCTTCAGCACGAGGTGCTGAATCTGCTCCAACTCGTAAGCAGTTTTTATAACCTTCACCACCTGTTACTACCACGTTTTTCAACATGCCCGCAGTACCTGCACGTAAACGGATACCGTTTACACCATCTGCACCGATGATAGTTACGTTAGAGATAGTAGGTGTAGTTAAAGGTGATGCATCTGAATCAAACTCTGAGTTATCAGCTTCAATTGCATTGTCACCTTCAGATGAAGACTGCTTGATTAATACGTATTGTGCATTACCAGTCCAACCGAATGACCAATCTAGCGAGTCATCACCAATGTTTGTTAGTACTAAGTGGCTGATGCTTGCAGTACCACCGAAGAACTCAACACCGTCATCAAGGTTTTCGTGAACGTGGATATAATCAAGTTCAGTTTGGCTACCAACACCTGCAAGTGAAATACCGTTAAGCTCATCACCGTTACCAAGTGTTTTACCTGCTTGTTTTACAACAACATACTTAAGAGTACCTGAGTTATCTTCAGGTTGGTTACCACCGAATTGACCAGCATCACCTTCTGCAGCAACACCACAGTTTGCTAGTTCATCAGCCGTTGTTTCGCCCACTTGGTCGCCACAAGAGTTCGCTGGTGCGTTACCAAGAAGTACCACACCGCCCCATTGACCAATGCCTGTTTCAGCACCTGTCATATCTTGGATTGATGTCATAACGATTGGTTGAGTTGCAGTACCTACCGCTTCAATCTTCGAGTCACGACGAACAACTAAGAAGTCATCACCGCTTTCACCGATTAGTGTTGTACCAAATTGAACATAAAGCGTTGCACTATCAGTACGGTCACCACCCACTGCCGTGCGGCCTTTAAGGATCCAGTGAGCATCGTTAGTTAATGTCACGTCAGAAGTAAAAACAACATCTTGTGCTAACTGATAAACTGGCTTATCGGTAATTTGTGGGAAGCTTGCAGAAACATCAGTCGCTAAACCTTGCTCCATTGCGTTTGTAATATCAGCAGGGAAACTAGGGTTAACAGCAACTGTCCAACCGTCCATCCAGTTGTTGTCACCGTCAAATGCACCAATGTAGCTTGTTTTAGTGAAGAATGGGTCAAGGTCTGACGCATCAACACCAGCACCTAATAGCGGTGAGCTTGATTTAGGCGTGAAACCATCTGTAGCAAGGTTTAATGTCGCTGCAGTAAGTGTTTGGTTACCAGTTTGACCTTCGAACCAAGACTGAACATTACCAGAACCGATTGCTTCAGAACCGAAGTTATTGTCTGCACTACATGCTACCACTGAGTTCTCAATAGAAAGCTCACCAGACTCAGCATTTGCTACAGAGTCAGAACCTACACGTAAACAGTTTTTGTAACCTTCAGGGCCTGTCACAACCATGTTACGGATAACACCCGCTGTACCTGCACGAAGACGAACACCGTTTTTACCGTCAGCACCAACAATCGTTACGTTTGAAAGTAATGGCTTAGTTAATGGTGTTGCGTTTGAATCGAACTCAGAGTTATCTGCTTCGATTGCATTGTCACCTTCAACAGATGATTGTTGGATATAAACGTTTTGTGCGCGACCTGTCCAACCAAATGACCAGTCAAACGCGTCATCACCAATATCAGTTAGTACAACGTTACGAACGTTGACAGTACCACCGAAGAACTCGATACCATCGTCAAGGTTTTGGTGAACTTGGATGTATTCAACTTTTGTTTTAGAACCAACACCCGCGAATGAAATACCATTTAGCTCATCGCCATTACCCAGTGTTTTACCTGCGTGTTTAACAACAACATAACGAACAACACCCGAGTTGTCTTCTGCATCATCACCACCGAATTGACCTGCATCACCTTCAGCTGCAACACCACAGTTTGCTAGCTCTTCAGGTGTTGTTTCACCTTGTTGGTCACCACATGAGTTAGCCGGTGCATTACCAAGTAATACTAAACCACCCCATTGACCGATGCCTGTCTCTGCACCTGTCATATCTTGGATAGATGTCATAGTGATTGGTGCTGTTGCATTACCATTAGCGTTAATTTGTGAACCACGACGAACAACTAAGAAGTCATCACCTGTTTCACCAATTAATGTAGTACCCGCTTGAACATATAATGTTGCGCTATCAGTACGGTCACCACCCACAGCTGTACGACCGTTTAAGATCCAGTGAGCGTCATTTGTTAATGTTACATCTGAAGTGAAGGTTGTATCTTCAGCTAAACGATAAACCGGCTTGTCAGTGATTTGTGGGAATTCAGATGAAACGTCTGTCGCAAGGCCTTGCGCCATTGCATTTTCAATATCCGTTGGGAAACCGCCATTGATAGCAACAGTCCAACCTTCCATCCAGTTATTTGTTGCGCTAAATGCACCGATTTGACCATTCGCTAATAATGGTGAACCCGCTAAAGGCATATAACCATTATCATCTAGCATTAGATCTGCTGGAGTAAGTGTTTGGTTACCGTCTTGGCCTTCAAACCATGCTTGTACAGTACCACCATTAATTGTTTCGCTACCAAAGTTATTCGCAGCTGTTTGACAAGCAACAACTGAGTTAGTGATAGTTAGAGAGCCGTCTTCTGCTCGAGGCACTGAATCAGAACCAACACGTAAACAGTTTTCATACGTTGCAGGGCCTGTAACGAAAACGTTTTTTAGCATACCTGCAGTACCTGCACGTAGACGAATACCATTGTTACCTTCTGCACCTACGATTGTTACGTTTTCAATGGTAGGGTTAGTTAGTGGTGTAGCGTCTGAATCAAACTCAGAGTTATCCGCTTCAATCGCGTTGTCACCTAAGTTCGCAGCTTGTTGAATGTATACGTTTTTCGCCGTACCAGTCCAACCAAATGACCAATCTAGTGAGTCATCACCAATGCTTGTAAGTACCACGTTACTTACGTTTACTGTACCACCAAAGAACTCGATACCATCATCTAAGTTTTCGTGTACTTGAATGTAATCAACTGTAGTTGCAGAACCAACACCGGCAAATGAAATACCGTTTAATTCGTCACCATTACCCAGTGTTTTACCTGCATGTTTAACAACTAAGTATTTCAATGTACCAGAGTTATCATCTGCAACGTTACCACCGAATTGACCTGCATCACCTTCTGCAGCAACACCACAGTTTGCAAGTTCGTCTGCAGTTGCTTCGCCTTCTTGGTCACCACATGAGTTTGCAGGTGCATTACCAAGAAGTACTAAACCGCCCCACTGACCGATAGACGTCTCAACATTAGTCACATCTTGAATCGAAGTCATTGTGATTGGCTGACTTACAGTACCTACTGATTCGATTTGTGAGCCACGACGTACAACTAAGAAGTCATCACCCGATTCACCGATTAATGTAGTACCTTGTTGGATATATAAAACAGCGTTATCAGCTCGGTCATTACCTACAGCTGTACGACCATTTAAAATCCAGTGAGCATCATTTGTTAGTGTCGCATCAGCTGTGAATGTAGTGTCTGCTGATAAGCGGTAAACTGGTTTATCTGTAATCGTAGGGAATTCTGAAGAAACATCTGTTGCTAAACCTTGTGTTAAGGCATTTTCGATGTCAGTTGGGAAACCAGTAGTCGCATTTTGAGAATCATCACGACCAGATTGGTCGCCGCCGTTATCACCATTGTCACCACCATTATCGATGATGTTAGTGACGTTATCGCCTTCGTTGACAGTGGTGTCGCCTTCTTTAACGACTAAATCACCACCACAACCAGCTAAAGAAACTGCTGCAGCTACCAAACTAACTTTGAATAAGTCAGATAATTTCATTGTTCACTCCGTTAAGATAGATATTTAATTATTGTGTTAGCGCATAAACTCAAGTCACCCAAAAGCACTGAAATTTAATGCTTTTGGGTCACTTGAGTTTTAAACTGCGACTACCTTACGGGAGCTGTATGACAAACTAGTTACACTTTAATAAACATAAAATGACAATATTAATTATTTAAAAAAGAGTTAGTTAGTTAATTTTAGGAACGGAAAAAAGCCGCCCGAAGGCAGCTTTGGTGTTGCGATTATAAATTAGTTCTTTTGTACGCTTACCTGTTGAATACGATTTAGAGTAAAGCGGTACGTAATGTTTCGGCGTGCACTTTTTCACGCTTCACATACTTGATCCATTGCTCAGCTAAACGCTGCGACTTTTTATGTTTTTCCGCTTGTTCAAACGCTAAAATCGAGGCATCAAAGTTTTGTAAATTGTACTGCGCCATACCTAAGGCAACATACACATTCGATTCAAACTCTAAGCCGCCTTTATCGAGGGCTTTACGTGCTGCATCCGCTGCTTCTTCGTATTTTTCAAGGTTAATGCTTACCTCTGCAATACGTTGTTCGTACTGACCATGCGTTACTAAATCAGCAGCTTTTGCAAAGTAAGCAAGTGACTTTTCACCCTCTTTTGCTTGTACCATTGCTTCTGCAACAAAGGCATAATTTTTCGCTGATTTTTCAGCGACACCGTCTTGCATAGCTTTACTCATCACGTTCGCCGCTTTAAAAGCCAGGCCGTTGTATAAATACACTTGTGATAATTGACGTAAATCTGATTTAGATTTCATGAAACCTTGTTGATATGCCGCTTCTAAAATCGCTAATTGCTTTTTCTCTGCGCCCGTTTCACCGTACATGCCACCTAACTGAACCCAGTACTCTGGCTTGTTGTAAAGCTTAACTAAACGCTCAAGTACCTCGACCACTTTGTCAGACTGATTAAGTGAGTAGTACATAGCACGCTGTAAGATTAACCAGTTTTCTTTTGGCATCTCACCTTTACTGTCAGCTTCTGCGATAGCTAGGTTAATGTTTTCAATGCCTTTTTGGTAATCTTTAAGCTGATAATACGCTTGAGATTTCAATACATAATAAGCATCTGTTTTAGGCTTGTCGTTAATCACATCCCACTGTGCTAAATATTTGATTACCTTTTCGTAATCGCTATTAGCCATTGCAAGTTGCGCTAAGCTAAAGGTGGTGCTTACTCGTAATGTTTCTGGAATCGCATCTTCGTTTACTACTTTTTCAAACGACGCAATTGCTTTATCTAGGTCGTTTTCGTTGTAGTAAATAAAACCGTAGAAATTATGCATCATGGCAATTTCATACGAGTTCATGCTCGAAGAGCGCTCTTGAATACTATCAAGTGCTTCTAGCCCTGCTTTTGCATCACCATCATCAGCCAGCTTTTGTGCTCGTGCTAATTGGCTATACACTTTTTCGCGCAGTGCAGGTACTCGTTTAGTTTTTTGCTCTTGAGCGTAAGCTGTTGCCAGAGTGACACCTGGTAACATACTAACAACGCTTGGTACTACAAGGCTGCTTGTGAAAGCAGCCGCGCAAATCACGGCAACTTTTAAAGGTTTCATAATCGCATTCCTCTTTTCTAACCGTTAATTTGGAAAGAAATTTTGTTCTGTACGCCCGCTACTTCAACAGCTTCACCGTTAACAACGCGCGGTTTATATTTAAATTTAAGTGCTGCATCCATCGCAGCGCGGTCAAACAATGACTCTGGTTCAGCTTTAATAACTTTCGGGTCACGTACTGTGCCTTGCTTGGTTACTGTAAACTCAACAATCACATAGCCTTCAATTCCACGCGATAAAGCTCGGCGCGGGTAAACAGGCGCTACTTTTACAATCGGCAGGTATTCACCATCGCTTGATTCAAGGGCTAAGCCGCCAGCTAAGTTAACGTCGGCTTCCACACTGGCACCAAAGTCAAAATTGGCATTGCTCGCGTTAGGATCACTGTTTTGCATTTGCGGTGATTCCATTGGCGGAGGTGGCTCTTTTGGCGTTGGTGGCTTTTGCGGTTTACGTTCTTTCTTTTGCACTGTCTCTTCTTTTTTCAGACGAACAAAATCAAGTACGTTTCCTTTTACGGGCTCAGACATGGCCCCTTCACCACCGCTGATCAGTGCCTGCATGCCTAAAAACAGCATGACAGTCACGATACCAGCGATGATTAATGCAACTATATAACGCATCGCTCACATTCCTTATGATGCTTCTTGCGCAGCAATCGACACATCAAATGCGCCTGCAGCTCGCGATGCATCCATTACTTTAATAAGTACATCAGTTGTGGCTTTCTTATCAGCTTGAATAACCACGCTACCTTGTGGGTTTTCAGCTTTTAAGCGCTCGATATTTGCTTGTACTGCACGAACATCTACTTGGCGTTTGTTGATCCAAATTTCACCTTTGTCAGAAATAGCAACTAAGATGTTGGCACGCTCTTTTTTCACTGCCGTTGCAGCTTCAGGACGGTTTACATCAATACCGGCTTCTTTTACGAATGATGCTGTTACGATAAAGAAGATAAGCATGATGAAAACAACGTCTAGCATTGGCGTCATGTTGATTTCTTCAGCGTCGTCTTCTTGAAATAAGTTACCTAGTGGCGCTCTCATTGTTAGTCTCCTAGTGGGTGATGCTCACATCACCCTAAAATTCGTTTAGTGGTCTAAGACCATTTTGTCTTCAAGTAATTGCACTTCGCGTTTTGCACGACGTTGTAAGAACGTTGACGCGAAAACCCCTGAAAGTGCACCCACCATACCGGCCATCGTTGGGATAGTGGCTTTAGACACCCCTGATGCCATCGAACGTGCACTGCCTGTGCCTGTAATTGCCATTACATCAAATACTTCGATCATGCCGGTTACGGTACCTAACAGACCTAAAAGTGGACATAACGCAACCATTACGTTGATTAGCGCAAGGTTATTATTTAGTTGCATGCCAGCGCGTGAAATCATCGCTTGGCGAATTTGCTCTGCGTTCCAGCTGTTACGCTCTGCTCTATTGCTCCAAGTGCTTTTTACGTCTTTCTTGTAGCGTTTAAAGCCACCAAAGAAATACATAAAACGCTCAAGTATCAATAACCACATCGCGAAGATGAGGACCCCGATGACCAAGAGAACTTGGCCACCTGTGTCGAGGAAATCACGTAGAGCATTGATTGCATCAATCAATAGCACCATGATTTATGCTCCTTTCTCGCTTCGCTCTGCGATGATACCTGCGCTTTGCTCTTGTAAAATCAACAGCATGTTTTTAGAACGCGTGTTAAGAAGTGTGTATAAGAATACTGTTGGGATAGCCACAACCAGACCAAGTACCGTTGTTACAAGTGCCTGAGAAATACCACCCGCCATTAGTTTAGGGTCACCTGTACCGAACAAGGTAATTGCTTGGAAGGTGTTAATCATACCGGTTACCGTACCTAGTAGACCAAGTAGTGGTGCTACCACAGAGATAATCTTAATTAACGTCAGGTTACGAGTTATTTTTGGCATTTCACGAATGATTGCTTCGCTTAATTTAAGCTCAAGCGTGTCGTACGCTACATCTGGGTACTGATCTTTCACTTTCATTACGCGACCAAGTGGATTGTCATCACGTGCTACTGTGTCTTTAAGCTGACGACGGATTTTGCTACCCATAATCATTAGAGATACAAAACGCTCAAGTGCGATTAGTAAAGCGATTAAGCCAACTCCTAAGATGATGTAACCAACCGTACCACCTTGGTGAACTTGCTCTTCAGTATCAGGTGCTTGTACTAAAAGACCTAAGATTGAACCACCTGTAGGGTCAAGTGCGAACGGTACGACACCTGAGTTTGCTTGCTGTAAATCAGCTGCAGTTGCTGTGTAACGGCTGCTAGGCTGACGTGTAAGCTGGCTGATTGTGTTCGTAGCCGGTGTGTACTCAAGGTATTTACCGTCTGCGATTAAGTTAAATGCACCAACACGCACCACTTCTTTTTGTGCTTTGCTGCCACCTTCAACGATAACATCTGTTGTAAAGCGAGATACTTTACCTTGCTCAGTCATTTCGCGTTGTAATTCAAACCATACTTTTTCGATATCATCGATAGAAGCAAGCTTTGACGTTGAACCCATTTTTTGTGCTAGTTCATCCATGAAGTTACTACGACCAGGAAGCTCTGCAGAAACAACTGACGTCATGAATTTATTGCTTGAATCACCCGCTACTTGTTGTAACACACCGAATAGCTCTTTAAGTGAACCCATGCGGTTTGAAAGTGTGTCTGTTAAGTTAGCTAGCTTTACTTCGTTTTCTTCAAATTGAGTTTCTAAACGCTCTGATTCGTTAAGCATTGCAGTACGTTTTGCTTGTGTATCTTTAAGCATTTGTACTTGTTCATTCTGACGCGCCATGAACTCTTGTTCACGTTGTTTATTTTCGGCGCTTTGCTGTGCTTTACCTTGCTCTAATGTTTTTAGTAATGAGTCTAAATCCATTGGCTCAGCTGCTAGGCTGCTACCAGCAAAACCAAGGCCAGCTGCAAACACGGCCATTTTTGTCATTTTCGTTAATAATTTCATCTCAAACCTCTTATTCAGCAGCGTGGACTGGCAGTGTTAACATATCTGGGGCAAGTTGCTTACGAGCAATGCGTAAACCTTTATTGATTTGGCTGATTGCAGAATCTGGTAATTCAACAAACGATTTTGTTTCTTTATCCCAGCTACCTGCTTTTTTGCCGTCGCGTGTTAAATAAATAAGTTCTAAACGACCAATGCGTAAGAAATCCACTTCGCGCTCTTGGCCATCTACATTCAATAATGCTGTGTACGCTTCGATAGTGCGACCGTAATCAACTTCTACTTGGTAAGCTTCAAGTAAGCGGCGGAATTTTTCACTTGAAGTGATGTCTGCGCGGTCCATCATTTCTTTTAATGATGCAATACGCTTACTACGTTCTTCAGTTAAGAAAGGCACGTCTAGTGCAACGAATTGCTCAAGACCTGTGATCATACGCATCATTAACGGCGTAATTTGACGCTCAATAACTGACACCTGATCCATTGACTCGTTTAACGCGTCCATTTCTGCAATTTGGTTATTTAATTGCTTAGTAAGTTGCGCGTTATAAACAGTTAAGCCGTCAATTTCTTTATTAAGGGCTTTAAATTGTTGTAAACGACCTTGCATTGAATCTGCAATCTTGTCGATTTTAGTTTGTGATTGCGCTGCAGATTTGTTTATCTCGCTGCTTTTATCAATTACTTTATCTAGATCGTTTGCATGTACTGCTGCAGATGCCGCTACAATACCTGCTAAAATCAGTGGTTTAACGCCTTTCATCGCATACACCTTTACTCGTTAAGTTAGCTTAATTTGCTAGTTGGGTTGTTTTATTGTGCGAAAGGATAACGATGAAAAATGACAAGCATGTTGCGCAAAAAATACAAAAATATGACAGCTGTAACAATTAGTTTATATTGCGCAAAGATAAGGCAAAAGTTGCAGGGTTTCGGGAACTAAATATGGGATAGGATTTGCTGGTATGTGCTTTGCCAGTCTTGATAATTAACAGGAATAGCAGCGAAGAGCCCTTTATCATCAAGGACTAAAGACGGAAAACCTTGAATAGGTAAGCTTCTGGCTTGGTTTATTTCGGCCATAAGTAACGAATTTATTTTTTCACTTTCAATTTCTTTAATGAATGCGTTTTTTTCTAACCCTATTTGCTCAGCAAGGCTTGCAAGAGTGCTGATGTCAGATGGATTTTGTGCATCTAAGTAGTAGGCTTTTTGAATGGCGTAGAGCATCTCGTGCTCTTTATTGTGCTGCCTTACAACAAGCACAGCACGGCATGCTGGGTAAGTAGAGCGGCGTGGTTGCGCGGTATGCCAAAACTCATGATTAAATGGCGTGCCAAGCTGCTGTTCTATACGTTGCCATGTTTGCTGTAAAAACTGCTGCATCTCTTTTGGCATTGGCTCATCTGAATCAGGCGCGAGGCCACCTACTTTGTATTCAATAGCAAGTTTATCGCCAAGGGCTGCTTTTAGTTTTAACCAGGTTTCTCTGTAGCCCCAGCACCAACTACACATTGGGTCGTATACATAAATTAGCTTTGCCATTTAGCTTATCTCAGTTAAATCAGAGACTACTACATTACGCCCTTTTGCTTTGGCTTTATAGAGGTTGTCGTCTGCTTGTTTAATCGCTTTACTAAATTGGCTGCCACGCTCAAGGCTGGCAATACCAATACTGCACGTAATAGTCACAGACTGCCCAACATCATAAGGGATCTGTTTTTCGGCGACATAACTACGCAGTTTTTCAGCCACAGCATGGGCAATGCTAAGCCCCGCTTTTGGTAGCAAAATAATAAACTCTTCGCCGCCATAACGTGCTTTTATATCTGTACCACGTAATTTATCGTGCAGCATAGAGGTAAAGGCTATTAATGCCTGATCGCCAAAGTCATGACCATAAGTATCATTTAGTGATTTAAAGTTATCTAAATCAATTAATAATACCGACATAGGTAAGTAATTAGCCGCTTCAGCTTCAAGGCGCGGCTGAATATGTTCATAAATATAACGACGATTAGCAAGACCTGTGAGTGGGTCTGTTAATGCATCGCGTTTTTCTATTAAGGTAATATCAGCAATTTTTTGATGGCTTTTTTGCCTAAAGTATTCACTGATCCCAGAGAATAAAATCACCATAGTGAAAGAGGCTAAAAAGCGTGAGGTTTCAACTTGCCCGTAATGTGCTTGCCCAAAGTTGGGGCTAAAGAGCAGTGCAACTGCACTAGCATACATAATTCCAACCAACACACTGCCTACTTTTAACCCTAAAGTGACATAAGCCACAATAGGGTAAAACATGAGCCAATATAAAGCGGTGTTTTCTTTGCCGCCGGTGTATACCAGTGCCACACAGAGCAGCAAAATAATCGATAAAATAATGCAGCTTACAGAGACTAAAGCACCAGTGCGAAAGTAATAGAGCATGCACAGCACAATAGTTATATCGCTCACCACTAACATAATAGTGAGCGGTAAGGCGTAAATTTGATAGTTAGATAACACTAACGAAGTGATTAATACGATGGCAAAAAAAGCCATAGTAAATAGCGTGAAGGCACGGCGCTGTTTATCCGCCGTGTCGACACTGTTTAAAGTAATGGCATTAAGCCAATTTTGATCCAAAATTGCAGTCTCTTAACAACTAAACTTTAAATTTAAGTACCAATTGTTCTAGCTCATAGAACTGGGCTTTTAATTTAGTGCACTCATTCAAGGTGTTATTAAGATTGCTTTGACCTTGATTTGATAGCTCACTAATTGAGTGTATGTCACTGTCTAAGCTTTGAATCACTTGGTTTTGCTCAGTTGTGGCATTGGCAACACTGTGGTTCACCTCATCAATTGACTCAATGGCACGGGTAACCTCAGCCATTTTATCGCCTGCTACATGAGCTTGCTCAACACTCTTTTCACTGTCGCGAATACTGGCCGTCATAACTTCAACTGCAGACGCAGAGCCTTGTTGTAATTGCGAAATGGTGTCTTCGATTTCTTGAGTTGATTGTTGTGTACGGTGCGCAAGTTGACGTACCTCGTCGGCTACAACCGCAAAACCACGACCCGCTTCTCCAGCACGTGCTGCCTCTATCGCTGCATTAAGTGCTAGCAAGTTAGTTTGCTCACTCACACCTTTGATCACTTCAAGCACTTGGCCAATGCTTACAGTGTGTGCATCTAAACTATTAATGGTTTTTTGCGCCTGCTCCATATTGCGAGACAAGGCATTAATAGCTGATAAGTTATCAGCTAATGCAGATTGGCTTTGTAATGATTGGCTGTTAGCACTGGTTGCTAACGTTGACGCATTACTTGCACTATTTGAGATTTCTACCGCACTCGATGTCAGCTCATTGATTGCAGTTGCAACGTTATCAGTACGTTTTGTTTGGTCAGCATACATGTCGAGCGTGCCTTGAGTTTGATTAACTAAACTCTCAACTAAGCGTTCAAGCTCAACGGTGGTATTTTTAACTTGCTCGATTGATGTATGAATTTTCTCGATGAATGCATTAAAGTAATGACTTAGCTCGCCAAACTCGTCATTATTTTCAACCTCAAGACGACGGGTTAAATCACCCTCACCTTGGGCAATATCTTTAATTGCATCGTTTAAGCGCTGCATTGGGCGCATTAAATAGCGAAGTAAAAACTGCATCATTAATACAATCGCGACAATACCCATTAGCATGTAGATAGCCGCCATATTTCTAAATGAGGCCACCGATGAGTAAGCAATTTCTTCGTTGATCACCACACCCAAATACCAATCAACATTTTGAATTCCTTTGATTTTGGTAAACGACACTAATTTGTCTAAGCCACCTACTTGTACTTCTACAAACTCAGATTGTAACGACAAACTTTTACCAAATAAGTCACTCATGTTTTTGTCGTTAAATTTAGTCTCTGGGTGGCTTAAAATGCGCCCTTCACTATCGAGTAAAAAGCCATAACCAAACCCTAAAAAGTCAATTTCGTTGACGATTTTAGTGATGGTTTTCATGTCGATGTCGGCACCTGCAACACCGCTAAACACACCGTTAGCTTGCATAGGCGCTACAGCTGAAATAGTCAGTTCATTGGTGGTTACGTCAATATACGGGGCCGTAAAAGCCGTGTTTGTTTTGTTTTCAACAAGTTTGTACCAAGGGCGTGTTGTTGCATCGTAGTCTGGCGGTAAGACAACAGATTGATCATTCAATACAAAGGTGCCATCAGTGATACCAATATAGGTATTCTTAAAACTCCCCGCTTTGTCGGCTGTGTTCAGCTGAGTAAGTGTAAGCTCTTTGCTATCACCAAGTTGATAGGTATCAGCAACTGACGAAACAATCGCTAATTTAGCATTTAACCAGTTAGCTATGTTTTGCGACACAGACTGAGAAATCTCTTGAAGAACGAGCGAAAGCTGCTCCTGCGTTTGGCTGCGCATAGAGATGAAGTTATTAATGGTGAATAAACCGAGCACTATCACTAAAACCAGTGATGCAGCCACAGTTACCTTGGTGGTAAATTTAAGAGTGCTTTGCATGACAAACCTGTTTGTTATTTTTTTCGTTGTTAGCCTCTTTATATTTAACAAATTTAAAGCTCTTTGTCTTATAAAATTAAGCTAAAACTAGAAAAACGTTCCTTTTATTAAAGTACGCTTTCTTTGAAAATCAATTACTTTGTTAACGGCAGCCAATTTCACTTCTTAAGTCGTATTAATAAAAAAGCAGCAAAAAATTTTTTGGAACGTTCCTATAGATTATTACTTAAACCGCCCCTGAATACGTATTCATTAAATCATTTTGTCATCTAGTTTTTTCGGTATAGCAAAAAAATGGCACAAAAAAACCCCGCAACTCTGTGCGGGGTTTTTATTGATAGTAATTTTAGCCGATGCGTTTTTTCCAGCTATCAGCTAAACGTACAACATTTAAGCCATACCAAGCGATAAATGCATAACAAATCACTGGTACAAAGAAGCTTTGTTGGATGTTTACTGTATCAGCGACTACACCTTGTACTAATGGTACTAAGGCACCACCGACGATTGCTAAACATAACCAACCCGAACCTTTACTGGTTAGTGAGCCTAAACCTTCAATAGCAACAGAGAAAATAGTCGGGAACATAATTGAATTGAATAAACCAATTGCAAGTACTGAGTAAAGCGCCACATCACCTTCAGTGAATATAGTCACTAACAGCAATACAATAACCATCATGGCATTAAAGAATAACGCTTTTGAAGGCGCAATTTTTTGAAGTGCTGCAGAGCCAATGAAACGACCCACCATTGCACCGCCCCAGTAATAAGCAATTAGGCTTGCAGCCGCATGCTCTTCAAGGCCAGCGATGTGTTCTTCGCCAAAATAGTTAACTAAGAAGCTACCAATTGAAACCTCTGCACCTACGTAACAGAAGATACCTACAACACCCATCATTAAATGAGGTGCTTCAGCTAGGCTGTGGCCTTTCGCTTTACAGTCTTGCTCTTCTGTATGCTCTGCAATCACTGGTAATTTAAAGAAGGCAAATACTACAGCAATAGTCAGTAGTGCTGCTGCAAGCATTAGGTAAGGTACTTTTACAGATTCTGCAGTTGCTGCGTTTGCAGCTAGTGTGCCTGCTGTACCAAAGAATAAAATACCACCCACATATGGACCAACTGTGGTACCTAGTGAGTTAAGTGCTTGTGCTAAATTTAAACGTGACGACGCCGTTTTTTCAGGGCCTAACGCCACAACATACGGGTTAGCAGATACCTGTAATACGGTAATACCTGCTGCTAGAACAAATAACGCACCTAAGAATAACCAATATTCATGCACTACAACCGCTGGGTAGAACAACATACAGCCAATTGATGCCACGACTAAGCCGGTTAGTACGCCATTTTTGTAGCCCATTTTTTTAACCAACATACCCGCAGGTAGCGAAACAATAAAGTAAGCACCAAAAAAACAAAACTGAACCAGCATTGCCTCTGTGTAGGTTAAATCGAACACCCCTTTTAAGCGCGGGATCAACACGTCATTTAAAACTGTAATGAAACCCCATAAAAAGAACAGGGTTGTCATTGCTGTCAGTGGTAGCAGGTAGTTTTTATTTTGCTGCGAACCATCGGCGACAAACGATTGGTTTGTATTTATTTCACTCACGTGGTTTTCACTCCGTTAACAAGTTACCTTTGATTCTACACATTGAAGTAAAAATAGCACAAAGATTTACTAGGAACGTTCCAATATTTTTATTTCCTGCTATAGTTGCAAGATGAACACAGATTTATTAATAACCCATGGCCAAAGTTGACTTTAAAAGCCCTGATTTTCTTAAGCAGCATATCCAAGATACTCTTGCTTTTTATCACCCCCATTGTGTTGATCATTCAGCCCATGGCTTAGCGGGCTTTTATCAATTCTTTAAAAATAATGGCGCGGTTTACGAAAAACACACTCGTCATTTAGTCTCGAGCACCCGCTTTGTTTTTAATTACGCGATGGCGTATATCGAGTTTAAAGACCCAGAATATTTAAGCCTCACTAAACATGGTTTAGCTCACCTTGAACATGCGCATAAACAAGCATCTGGTGGTTATGCTTGGCTTATTGAGCAAGATGATAACGGCAAAGTAACCGTGTTAGACGACACCAACCATTGTTATGGGCTCGCTTTTGTAATGCTTGCAAACGCGGTTGCTTTAAAAGCAGGGGTGAACGACTGCAAAAATACCATTTCGCAGGTATGGGATTTATTAGAGCAGCACTACTTTGAACCACAGCATAATGCCTATTTAGATGAGCAAAATGCCAATTTTAGCTGTGCAGATGACTATCGTGGCCAAAATGCCAATATGCATTTATGCGAAGCCTTACTCATGTGTTTTGAAGCGACCAACGAGACCCGTTATTTAAAACGTGCTACAGAGCTTGCCGAAACCTTTACCGTAAAACTGGCAGCTCAGAGCCAGCAGTTGGTGTGGGAGCACTACTCTAAAAATTGGCAAATCGATTTAGATTACAACAAAGATGACCCGCAGCATTTATTTAGGCCTTGGGGATTTCAACCAGGTCATCAAACTGAGTGGGCAAAACTATTACTTATTTTAAACCGCCATATTGATGAACCTTGGCTGGTAACGCGCGCTAAAAGCCTGTTTGATGAAACCCTGAGCATCGCGTGGGATCAGCAACATGGGGGCATTTTCTATGGCTTTGCACCAGATAAACAAATTTGTGATAGCGATAAATACTTTTGGGTGCAGGCCGAATCATTGGCCGCAGCAGCCCTACTCGCTGATGCCACAAATGACGAAAGCTATTGGCAATGGTACGAAAAAATTTGGCAGTACAGTTGGCAACATATGGTAGATCACCAATATGGTGCGTGGTATCGCATTTTATCAGCACAAAACCAACCATACAGTGACGAAAAATCGCCAGCAGGCAAAACCGACTACCATACTATGGGTGCCTGCTACGAAGTATTAAGAACCTTAACCTTGAGGAATGCATAATGAGTTTAGTGTGTTTTGGCGAAGCATTAATCGACTTTTTATCAGATGGTAAACAACCAGAGTCATTTACCAAATACGCAGGTGGCGCACCTGCTAATGTGGCTGTTGCAGCAGCAAAACTAGGCCTAAACACCAGCTTTTGCGGCATGTTAGGCGATGATATGTTTGGTCACTTTATTAAACAAGAGCTTGACCAGCATGCAGTAAACACCCAGTACTGTACATTCACCGATGCGGCTAAAACAGCCTTGGCGTTTGTATCACTTGATGACAGTGGCGAACGCTCGTTTAGCTTTTATCGCCCACCAGCCGCCGATTTACTGTATCGCGTAGACGACTTTGACCATGCAATGTTTGCAAATCACGCCATCATGCATGTATGCAGCAACAGTTTGACTGAGCACAATATCTATCAAACCACTATTTATGGTTTAACTCAGGCGAAAAAAGCCGGTGCAATCTGTAGTTTTGATATGAATCTGCGCGAAAACCTATGGCCAAGTATGCGTCATACTCTAGATAGAATGTGGCATGTTATATCTCTTGCAGATATCGTAAAACTCTCATTTGAAGAGCTTGAATTTTTAAATCAAAAAAGCCATCAAGAAATGCCACTTGAGCATACTATTGATGCCATTTTAAAGGCCGGTGTAACCTGTTTGCTAGTTACTAATGGCGGCGAAGCAATCAGCTTTTATCACGCAGACTTTAAAGGCCAAGTTAACCCACCAGCTACAAAAGTGGTTGATACCACAGCTGCAGGTGATGCGTTTATTGGCGGCATGCTGTCAAAGATTGGTCAGCACTGTGAAAACAAACAAAGCTTTAAAGCGTTTTGCCAAACGCCAGAGAATATCGAACAAACCATTGCATACGCAGCTAAAGCTGGCGCTTTTGCAGTAAGCCGTTATGGTGCATTTGCGTCTTTACCAAGCGCAGCCGATTTAGCCTAGAACTTTGTTTAGCTTGAGTAAAAAGCCCGGCATTAGTAATTAATGCCGGGCTTTTTCGCTATTGCTCAGTTTTACATTTATCGATAATTGGTAAATACCTAAACACCTTCATGCTTGGATCGAACACCACAAGATTCCCTGCTTTTAATGCAATGTTAATCTCGCCAATTCAATGTTAAGTCGTTTACTAGTTGAATAACAAAACGAAAATATTTCATCATCAAATCAAAGCAAAAAACCCCAGCGTTTCTATAATTAATACTGTGATTTACTTAAAAGGATTTGATTATGCTCAATTTAAAACAACCTCGTGTGTTAACGCTTTTATCTTTAGGTTTAGTATTCGCCTCACCAACTGTTTATGCCGACCAATGGCAATTTTCTGTAGAGCCTTATTTAATGGCCACTGCGATTGATGGCAGTTCGGCAATCGGCACTATAGAAGCTCCCCTTGAAGTCGAATTTGATACCATTTTAAACAACCTCGACAGCGCATTTATGCTCCATCTTGAGGGATATCATCAATCAAACTGGGGCTTTATTGCTGACTGGGGCTATATGGATTTAAGTAAATCTCATAGCGCCCCAAAACTTGGCGTGCTCAGTGCCCGGGTGCGTCAAGCCGTGCTCGAATTAAGCGTTGCCTACCGTTTTTCTAGCCCTTCAATGGGTGATTGGGTTAACTATGTGGGTATTCGTCGTTGGGATAACACCTACGAATTCGATCTCGACCCTAACTTTATGTCACAAGTGTCCGTGGTCGACAGAGATGAAGATTGGATTGACCTAATTTTTGGCTTTCACTTTAACAAACAATTAAGCGAACATTGGCAGTTAACAACTGCTGGGGATCTCGGTGGTTTTAACTTAAATGCTAAATTGACCGGCAGCTTAAAATTAGGTGCGGTGTATCAAATAAACCCGCATTGGGATCTGGGTATGAGCTATAAAACCACTTATGTAGATTACCAAACCGGCCAACGCGGAAATAAAAACTTCTTTAGTTATGATACATTTACCCACGGCCCGCAAATAAGCGTGAGCTATCAGTTTTAGTCGTTAGCCTGCTAGTAATTTGTTTCTATTTCATGGTATGTTTTTTAACTAATTAAAGAAAAAGGAATTCATCCTATGAATAATAAGCTTCTTGCTGGGGGCGCGATTGCGATTGTTGCAGGTGCGTTGTTGTACTCACAAAATAAAGCCAGTGTTGATGTAGATTTACCTGAGCTTGCATACGTACCTGCCGACACGGCGGTTTTTTATGGTCAACTTAAACCGTTTCCGTACAGCAAATACTTTGCGCTTATGCCAGATGCAATGAAAGGCACGAGCGATTTAACGCCCATCATTGCTGAGCTTAAAACTGTTGATGATAAGAATGCCCTATTCCTTGCATCACTGATGGAAAAATACCAACAATCACTTAGCTCTTACGATGCCTTCAAATCGATTTGGGGCTTTGGTGATGACTACAAAGGCATGATGTATGCGCAAGGTTTAATGCCGATTGTGCGTTTTCAGGTCGCTGATCAAAGCAGCATTATCAATAGCATTAAGCAATCTGCTGATGAAGCAGGTATTGCTTATACAACTGAAAGCCTTGAAGGCGTAAGCTACACACGCTTTGCCATTGAGCTTGAAGGCTTAGATAACTTCAACCTAATTGCATCAACTCACAACAATTGGGCTACCATCACGCTAACGACTGCGCTTTCTAACGAACAAGACTTACGTATTGCCCTTGGCGTAGAAAAACCGGCTCAATCACTGGCTGAGACTAAAAAACTACCTGAGCTTATTAAAACTTTCTCGCTGGATGGCAATTCAGTTGGCTTTGTTGATCATCAACGTATCGCCAATGCTGTAACAGGCAAAGAAGACTCTCGCTTACACCAGATGCTCAAAGAGCTACTTGATAAAGCCCAGCAATCAAATGCATTAGCAATGATTTCAACTCCTGAGTGTCAAGATGATATTGCAGCCATTGCCGCTAAATGGCCTGCAACAGTATCAGGCACAACAAAAACCCGTATCACCGCCGACTACGCCGACTTTGACGTAAAAGCAGTATTGCAAAGCACAGATCAAGACTTACTTAATACGCTACAAGCCGTGCGTGGTTTTGTACCAAAACATACCACTGAGCTTGACGGGCAAATGATGAGTGTTGCCTATGGTATTGATGTAGCAAAAGTACTGCCGCTTGCCAACACATTAACGGGTGCAATTAAGTCAGCTGAGTTTAACTGTGGCCCAATTGTCGCACTACAAAATGAAATGCAAGAGGTTAGCACAGCTGGCCTTGCAATGATGTCGGGTTTTGCAAATGGCGTACAAGGCATGAGTGTCAGCGTTCAAGATGCTGCATTGACCATTGATGACTACAACGGCCCACAAATAGATAAGCTTGATGCCATCGTTACTCTATCGGCGACCGACGCCCATGGCTTGTATTCAATTGCGCAAGGTTTTGTACCGCCGCTTGCGAACATAAAACTACCAGCCAATGGTGATGCAGTACTGATCAATGAATACATTCCATCGCCTGTGCCACTTAACTTTGATATAAAAATGGCCCTTAAAGGCAATCATATTGTGATTTTCACCGGTGATAAGTCAGCGCAAATCGCCGAAACCTTAGAGTCGCAAAGTGTTACTAAAAATGGCTTTGTGAATATGGCATTCGACGTACAAAAAATCTTATTACCTTTACTTGATACGATTGCATCAACGGGTCAATTAACTGATGAAGAAATGGCTGAGCTTGATTCCCTACGCGACCAACCTGTCGGTGTTTATTTTGCCACAGACATTACCGACAACGGCATTGGCCTTGAAAGTAACGTACAAATTACTAAAAAGTAGTTTTGAGTTTGAATCTAAAAAGAGCGCTATTTAGCGCTCTTTTTTTGTTGCCATTTAAGTGAGTTGTTAGTGTCTCGACTATTACAAATAGTGTCGTTTGAACTCTCAATACCACCGAGTTTGGCAAGTCTGTCGTACAGCACAACATTACAGGTTGCGGCTAGATTCATACAGCCTATGGTTGGCACATACACTACTTCATCACACCATTTCAGCACGTCTTTGCTAACCGAGCCATCTTCAGGGCCAAATACATAAAATGCGTTTTCAGGGTGCTTAAATTCAGGCAGTGGCGTTGCACCTTCAACAAGCTCAATCACCACCGTTGTGGCACCTTCAGGCTTTGCTTGCTCTAGGCTTTCAACTTGCGTTAGGGGAATATGCTCAAGCACATTTTTGGTATCGGTGTGATACTTATTTGCGCGTAAATAGCGGCTACCAGTAAAAAACACCTGCTTAGCGTTGTAACAACCCGCGGCACGTAATACCCCACCCACATTAGTTGGGCTTTTTGGGTTTAACAGGCCAATGCTTGCTTTAAGGGCGCTCATTAATCAATGTCTCTGGTTGGCCACTCGGCCACGTATAGATCAAAGTCATCAAGGTCTACGTCGCAGTCTTTCACTGTTTTGTCACGCACAGAAATACCCAGCTCATGCATCATGTCTTTACTGCCACCGTTCAGTAACGGGTGCCAAGACGCAAGGCCACGGCCTTCGTAAAGGCGGCGGTAGCTACAGCTTTGCGGCATAAAAAAGATATCTTTGAGGTTTTCTTTAGTGAGCTTTACACATGAAGGCACCAAGGTTTGGCGGTTCGCATATTCGCTACACCCACAGGTGTCGTTGTCTAGGTATTGGCAAACGATATTAGTGAAAATGAGCTCTTCACCCTCGCGAAGTTGATCCGTTGCGGTAAATTCATCTTCGTCTTCACTGTCGATAAATGTGTTTAAACAACATTTACCACAGCCGTCACAAATAGCTTCCCATTCGGGTTGTGACATTTGCTCAAGCGAGCGCTTAAGCCAAAATTGATCTTCTAACATGGTATTACTCAAAGCCCCTAAACAGCGCGCATTCTAGCGTAAAGCCAGCATGCGCGCAAAGTTTAGCGAGTTTGAGCTACTTTTGCTCGTTAACCCAACGCTTAATTTTCTCTTCAAGAATTGGCATAGGTAATGCGCCATCAATCAGAACTTGCGTATGGAAAGCTTTAATATCGAACTTATCGCCTAGCTCTTTGCTCGCGTAGTCACGTAGTTCTTGAATTTTGAACTGACCTAACTTGTACGACAGCGCTTGGCCCGGCCATGCAATATAACGCTCAACTTCGGCGATAATGTCGCTTTCGGCCATTGATGAGTTAGCCAACATGTAATCAATACCTTGTTGACGTGTCCAGCCTTTTGCGTGGAAACCAGTATCAAGCACTAAGCGCATTGCACGTAATTGCTCATCTGATAAACGGCCGTACCACATGTAAGGGTCGGTAAATAAGCCAAGCTCTTTACCTAAGCTTTCTGCATACAATGCCCAACCTTCTGCAAATACCGTGTAGCCACCAAATTTACGGAATAACGGTAAACCTTCAATTTCTTGTTGCAAGGCAATTTGAAAGTGGTGACCCGGCGCTGCTTCGTGAATAGACAAGGTTTCAAGCAAAAACTTAGGCTGTGCTTTTAGGTTAAAGGTATTAATATAGAAAATACCCGGACGTGAGCCATCTGGCGCTGGCGACTGATAAGATGCACCCGCAGCTGATTCTGCGCGAAAATCTTCAACTGCTTTTACAACGTACGGCGCTTTTGGCGCAATATCGAACATTTGCGGCAGCTTAGCATCAATCTTTTCTTTTACTGCTTCGTACGCGGCAATTAACTCTTCTGGCGTATCGTAGTAAAACTCATCTGAGGTTCTTAGGTGTTCAAAAAACGCTTTTAAATCGCCTTCAAAACCGACAGTCTCTTTGACTTTTTTCATCTCAGATAAAATACGCGATACTTCGCTTAAGCCAATGTCATGAATTTCATCGGCGTTTAAGCTCAGCGTTGTATGCTGCTTAATTTGATACTCATACCATGCTTTACCATTTGGCAGGTCGCTGTAACCAATGCTTTCACGGGCATTTGGAATGTATTCATTCGCTAAAAAGTCAGCCATTTTTTGATACGCAGGCACTAAACGCTTGTTGATCATTGCCGTGTACGCGCTTGTTAGCTGTGCTTTTTGCTCGTCGCTGAAAGACTCAGGTAACTGAGCAATTGCCCCCCAGAATAATGACTCTTCTGGTTTTTCTACAATATGAGTTTGAAATTGCGGTAACAGTTTTTCAGCAAGCGGTTTAGGAAGAACCACTTTGTCTTTCATGCCTTGGCGCATTGACTGCTCAACACTGTCTAACCAAGCGATGAAACCATCAGCACGTTTTTCAAATGCTTGATAATCTTCAACCGTGTTAAAAGGTTGTGCACTTTGCCCAGAGCCTAACGCAGCAAAAGTATTATGCGCCCCGCCCATTTGGTTAATTGGCATTAAGTAACTTGGAAACTGAGCGCCTTCAATCGCAAGGTCTAAATCGCGGGCTAGAATTTCGTAGCTCAATAATGACTGACCTGTTAATTGCGCTTTGTCGATATTTGCTAGTTTGTTTTTGTATTCTTTAACAAAGTTAAGCTGCTCGTCGCGGTTTGCTTTACTGATAGGTGCAATAAATTGGTCGTTATATTCGCTACGACCAATATAAGTACCACCAATTGGATTAAATTTTAAGCCTGCTTCAAAGTAGTCTGCTAGTAATGTATCAAGTTGCTCTGTGGCTGACGTTGCGCTTGGTGCTTGTTTGCTTACTTCTTGAGTTGGTTTTTCGTTGCTTGGCGTTGATTCATTACAACCAAGTAATGCAAACATCACCGCTGAACTAAGTAGTGCTAGTTTTACGTTTTTCATTCTTTCCCTGCCCTTATATTAAGTACGCGTAAATTATGAGGGTTTAGTTCCCTATTTAGCAAGTATCGCTGCAACTTATCGCAGTTTATTTACACTTTGCAAGCTGATTGCTAGAGTGGCGGCTCGACTTACCAATTTTGAATAAAAATGAAAAAGACAGCTCTTGCTATTAGCCTAGGCCTAGCCTGCCTAACCTCTTTAAATACCTACGCAACCACCTACTTATCGGCAAAAGCCATGGTAGATGTAAATTCAGGTAAACTGATTAAATCACCACTTATTAGTATAGATAACGGTCAAATCACAGCTGTACAAAGTAATAAACAGCCTAGCTTAAAAGACGGCGATAAGCATATTCAATTACTAGAACTGACTTTGGTGCCGGGTTTAATGGATATGCATGTGCATTTAACAAGCGATCCTACCGTGCCGCGCAGTGAGCGAATTGGTCAATCGATTCCGCGTAAAGCAATTAAAGCGGCGCACTTTGCCGAAAAAACACTGTATGCAGGTTTTACAACGCTGCGTAACTTAGGCGCAGAAGGCTACAGCGTGATTGCAGTTCGCGATGGCATTAACGCAGGCGATATTGTTGGCCCACGTATTTGGGCGGCAGGCCCATCTTTAGGTGTTACTGGCGGTCACTGCGATAACAACCGTTTACCACCAGAAATGAAATACACCGCCGAAGGGGTTGCTGATGGCCCATGGGCTGTGCGCGCTAAAGTGCGTGAAAACATTAAGTACGGTGCCAATGCCATTAAGTTTTGCGCTACAGGCGGGGTATTTTCTAAAGGCACAAAAGTGGGTATTCAACAATATAGCCAAGACGAAATGAATGCCATTGTTGACGAAGCTCATTTACGTGGCCTCACCGTTGCAGCCCATGCGCACGGTACCAGTGGTATTAAAGCAGCCATTGTTGCTGGTGTAGACAGTGTTGAGCACGTTAGTTTTGTCGATGACGAAGCTATTAAACTTGCGAAAAAACACGGCACTTGGTTCTCAATGGATATTTACAACACTGAGTACACCCTTGCCTTTGGTGAACAAAATGGGGTTGCAGAAGAAAACCTTAATAAAGAGCGCCAAGTATCTAAAAAGCAACGCGATAGCTTTAGCCGCGCAGTAAAAGCAGGCGTAAACATGGTATTTGGTACCGATGCAGCGATTTACCCGCATGGCGATAACGCAAAGCAGTTTTCGCGTATGGTTGAATTTGGTATGACACCACTGCAAGCATTGCAGTCTGCCACTATCAATAGCGCTAAACTACTTAAAGCTGATGATCAACTGGGGCAAATCAAAAGCGGTTTCTTAGCCGATATTATCGCCGTAAAAGGCAACCCGCTTGAAAACATTGCAGTACTTGAAGATGTACAATTTGTTATGAAAGACGGTAAAGTTTTTAAATAAGCTATTATGCTGGCTTTGCATTAGTGAAGTCAGCAACTCCTTTGTATCTATATCGTAAACAAAATTACCAACTATAAAACCAGTTGTTAGCAACTTGTATCTAAATAAAGAAATTACCCAAAACAGATAAATAAAACTTGAAATGAAAATAGCTCGCATTATCATTGCCGAAAAATTTCGACAATTTACCTATAATGACGACACATAAATACTCAATTTTAGCCCTAGCCTGCTTAAGCGCATTTAATGCAACCGCCAACGATTTAGACTCAGTTGAACGTATTACCGTTTACGACAAACAAAACCGTGTAGTACTTGAATCTGGCCTTGCCACTAAATCAAATATGACCCTAATGGAAACGCCGGCCCCGGTTGTCGTTGTTGATCAAGAGCTTATCAACTCGCAAGGCGCAACAAACTTACAAGACTTAGTACGTAACATCAGTGGTGTAACCCAAGCCGGTAACAACTATGGTATTGGCGATAACTTAGTGATCCGCGGTTTAGGTGCAAACTATACTTACGATGGCATGTACGGCGGTGCAGGCTTAGGTAACACCTTTAACCCAACCCGCTCAATGACCAACGTTGAATCTGTAGAAGTTCTTAAAGGCCCAGCAACGGGCTTATATGGTATGGGTAGCGCAGGTGGTGTTATCAACCTTATTGAAAAGAAACCACAATTCACTGAAAAACACACGGTAAATGCAGAACTTGGTCAATGGGATAGCTACTCATTAGGCTTTGATAGCACAGCAGCATTAACCGATGACCTTGCTTATCGCGTTAACGCAAAAACCGCTCGCAGCGATGGCTACCGCGACTTAAAAGACGACCGTGATGAAATTTATGGCGCGTTAAAATACGTATTAAGCGACAAACAAGATATCATGATTTCTGCCGCTTATATTAAAGATGCCATTGCCGTTGACTCAATTGGCCACCCTATTCGTATTTTTAACAGCGACTCAGTGAATGGCAAAACCGCAGGTGAAGTAACCGCCGCCGATTTAATTAACGACGCAACTGCACAAGGCCTGCAACTAACCGAACAGCAACGCAAGCAACTAGCTGACTCACTGGCAGCAAATGATGGCCTAACACCTTACACCTTTGGTCATAACGGTATCATCTCGCCAATGGCGAATGACAACGAAGGCGAAGAGCTGCGCTTTAAGTTAACCCATAACTACTTTATTACTGATAATTTATTTTTAAATCAGCAACTTCAATACCGTAATTACGAATCGAGCTTTGCCCGCCAAACGGGTGCTTATAACTATGTTTATTGGAACCGTAATGGCGTGATCAATGCCGACCCGCGCGCTCCTTTAGTGGTTGATGACGTACTTTACCCATTTGCAGCGCGTCGCCAAGAATACCGCCAAGTAGAGGCTGACGAAAAATCATGGCAATACTTTGCTGATCTGCGTTATGACTTTAGCTTTGCCGGAATCGATAACGAGCTACTTGTAAACGCCAACTACGAAGACCGCGATATTCGTTTTAAACAATACTCAATTTACGATGCCGACAAGGTCATTAAAAACAAAGATGGAGAGGTAATTTACCAAGGTCAATTACCTTACATTTTTGATATTCGTAACCCGAACTGGGGCGAAGGCAGCTTTTACGACTACGATCCGCTAAAAACCAGCGATTACAACAAAAAGGTTCAAGCTTGGGGTGTGGGTATTCAACATGTTGCCTATATTCACGACACTTTCACAACCCGTGTAGGTGTTGCGTTTAACCGTATTAAACAAAGCTACGAACACTTTGGTGTTGATGCGCGCTACCGTGCTAGTGCCGCCGAGCCAACGCCAGAAGCAGATACATCAGACAGCGGTATGACCTACAACCTAGGTGCAACCTACAAACTTAGCGATGATATCTCGTTCTTTGTAAACCACTCTAAAGGCCGTACTGCCTACAGCGTACTTGGTAGTGTATCGGGTAACGAAGCAGACCGCGATGACGCCGAGTCAGTCAGTAACGACATTGGTATGCGTGTAAAAGCCTTTGACGATCAACTACTGGCATCACTTGTGGTATTTGATAGTGCCCGTACCAACCTTGAGTATGCCAACCCAGATTACGAAGCCGGTGTATCTGATGCTTCAGTACCAAAAAGCTTTTACGATGGTGAAGAGCAAACCAAAGGTGTTGAGCTTGATTTAAATGCCGATTTAAACGAGCAGTGGAAACTTAACGTAAACGCGGTGTATCAAGACGCCCGCGATAAGAAAAACCCTAACTCATCATCTTTCGATACTCGTCAAAAAGGTGTGCCTTACATAACAGCAAGCAGCTGGTTAAGCTATGACGCTAAATGGTTTGATTTAGCCGAGCCACTTACAATCAGCGCAGGCGTGCAATATGTTGATGACCGCAGCACAAACTCAACCTCGTTTGGTATTCCTGATGGCTACGTACCAAGCTACACGGTTTACGACGCCGCAATTCAATATCAAACAGATGATTGGAAACTACAGTTAAACTTAAATAACTTGTTTAACAAAACCTATTACTCAAAAGCAATGTTCTTAGGCGGTATGCCAGGAGAAGAGCGTAATGCTAAATTAAGCTTTAGCTACACACTTTAATTGTAAAATAAGAGCAAAAAGCGCGGCTTAGTTAGGCCGCGTTTTTTTGTTTTGTTTAGTGAGAGCGAGTTTGAGTAGTAGCTTGTTATTGCCCCAGGGAGCTTGAGACCGACTACAGCAGTTTGTTATATGCCAACCACATTAACCTCAAAAAGTTTTACGTTTTCAGATAGTTGTTTTGGCTTCCAAGCTGGCGCATTTACTACAATATTTTGAACACCAAGCTTATTGAGGCTTTCCTTGGGATAATACCAACCTCCAAAATTCTGTTGTTCTAAGTCAGCGTACTTATGATCTTGACCATAAGTTGTAATTCTTTGATTAACACCTATTTTTTTAAAGAAGGTTTGTTCTCGAATGGCTGCTTGTGCTAAATAGTTATTAAATTGCTCTTTTGCTTTTTCTCTTGCCGAATCTGACAGCGCATCTAATTCAGACATATCAAATTCCATACTACTGGCACCACCATGGAAGCCGATTACAGCATCACCTTCGACATATTTAATACGCCCTGCAGTAAAAACGTAGTTGGCGCAAGAAGAAAGGCAGTATGAGGTAACTTCGACATTTAAATTTTTATCAAAAATGAAATTACCTAAATCTAAGCCTAAATTTATTTCGCCACCTTTACTTTTAATGGATATTTTATCCACTACTTTGTTATTTTCTACATAAAGTTTAAATAGAGCATCATTGCTTTCTTTGCTCAAACTGCTCTCATAGTAAATAGTGTCACCTTCCAGCCAGACTGTTTGCTGTTCATTTCCGTAAGACGGAATGCTTATGAGTAAAGTGAGATATATATAATTAGAAATGTGTCGTTTGAGTTTCAAATGTGCCTCCTTGGCATATAACAATTTTATTGTGCGCGCGTCGCGCATCTTTCTGCCGATGTAATGCTCATATATTAGCAAATTTATTTTTAACAAATAACGTAATGTATTGCCAACTATAATTTTTTATTGACGCTAAAGAGGTTCAGTAAAAAGAAAGTTCGATCGTCGCTCATTTTCATGAATATATGCATGAAATACACACTTTGAAAGTCAATTAACTACTACTATTTTAAGTCAAACTCAATATCTAGTTATCATTCAAAACAGGCTTTTAGAGTATTTGCGTTAACTCATAATGGGGCAATAACGAGTTACGGCTCTCGATTTTCTAGCATATGAAAAACTGCCAGATTCTATTGAGTCACTCAAACAAACCTGACAGCGTTAACTGACTCAGCTTAGAGCGTCATCACGATTCGGCCTGTGATATCGCCTTTTAGCATGTCGTCGAAAATATCGTTGATATCTTCTAGTCGTTTTTCTTCAATAATGGCTTTAACTTTCCCTTTTGCTGCAAAGTCGAGGCATTCTTGTAAGTCTTTACGCGTGCCAACTATAGAGCCTACAACAGACACACCATTTAACACGGTATCGAAAATTGGCAATGGCATATCTTCGGGTGGTAAACCTACAAGCACACATTTACCGCCACGGCGTACGCTTTTATAAGCTTGCTCAAAACCGGGTTTTGAAACAGCAGTACACACAACACCATGTGCGCCGCCTACTTGTTCAAAAATGGTTTCTGAAGGTACTTGCTTCATAAAGTCTATGGTGATGTCTGCGCCAAGCTCTTTGGCTAGGGCCAATTTGCTCTCGCCGGTATCAACGGCAATTACATTAAAGCCCATTGCTTTTGCGTATTGCACCGCCAAGTGACCAAGGCCGCCAACACCAACAATTGCCACCCAGTCACCCGCTTTGGCATCAGTCACTTTAAGCGCTTTATAGGTAGTAACCCCCGCACAAAATAGTGGTGCGGCTTCTGAAAAACCTAATCCTTCAGGAATTTTCACCACGTAATCGCCATGGGCAACACAGTATTCCGCATAACCACCATCGACTGAATATCCTGTGTTGTGCTGCTCAAGGCATAAAGTTTCTTTACCTTCTAAACAAAACTCACAATGACCACAGGCGCTATACAACCAAGGAACACCGACACGGTCGCCTACTGATAAGTGTTTAATGTTTGCGCCTACTTTTTCGATAGTACCTACCCCTTCATGGCCAGGTACTAATGGCATTTTAGGTTTGACTGGCCAATCTCCATGACAAGCATGTAAATCTGTGTGACACACGCCACATGCGGCAATTTTAACTAGCACATCGTTAATTCCCACCTCTGGGCATGGGATATCTTCGATAGTTAATTTACCTTTGTACTCTTTATTTACTGCAGCTTTCATAACCTTCCTCCATGGTATTATTGGATTTCAGCCTATACGATAAACTTATTAACTGTCACTATTATTGATCCACATCAAAGAGCCTTTCACTGCGGCATTTAATTAAACTATTATTTAAAATCAATAATTTAAATTTAAAATGTGGCGTATCTACACTTTAGTAGTAGCAGATTGCATAGTGGCTATTTCTTTTAGTTATACCCCGAGCGTGCTAGCATTTAATTTCTGAAATTTTTGAATACTAAAAATTATGAGCCTATCTGAAAAAAACTTAGCTTTTGTTATGCACTGCGGTGAAATGGGTAGCCGTTGGGGCTTTAACCGCACCATTGGTCAAATGTGTGGATTATTAACCATTACTAAAGAGCCAATGACCGCCAATGAAATTGCCGATACTTTAAGTATCTCACGCGGAAACGTCAGCATGGGCATTAAAGAGCTACAGTCTTGGCGCTTAATTAAAGTGCATCATATTCCCGGTGACCGTAAAGAATACTACGGCCCTGCTGGCAGCATTTGGGATATGGCCAACCGCGTATTCGAAGAGCGTAAAAAGCGCGAGATAGACCCAACCCTTAGCCTTCTTCGCGATAACATTTTAGAAGAAGCCCACACTGATGATGAGCGCTTTGCTCAGCAACAAATGCAAGAAATTCACGACCTGCTCGAAACCGTTACTAAGTGGTCAGCAGAGCTACAACGCTTAAGCCCTGAACAGCTCCAAAGCCTAATGAAACTAGGCTCTGGCATTGGCAAGGTACTTGATTTTAAAGACAAGATTTTGAAAAAGCCGGGGAAAGGGGAATAAGTTAACGAGTTTAACCTTGTAGGCGTGAAACTTGTTTCGCGCGTTGTCTTGTAGGTCGTGCTTTAGCGCGTTTTGAATGGATAATCATAACTATACTTGCCTTTGCTATACTAATAACTAAGCGTTTATTTACATTCTGACTAAAAAGGATCTTAGGCTATGTATAAACAGACAGAAATAAATTACTCGTTAATTATTATTTTATTAGTAATTAGTGCCTTTATAATTTTCTCGCCTGAACTGGCTGGCCTCAAAATAATTATATTATCGATAAATCTGCTTGTTACTTTGTTGTTCTTTTCGCTCACAATAGTCATCGATGAGCAAACGCTTCGTTGGTATTTTGGGTTTGGGATTATTAGCAAGGATGTTGAATTATCTCAGATTGCAGAAACCTCAGCTTACAAAACAAAGTGGTATCAAGGGATTGGCATTCGTATGCTAAACGATGGCTGGTTATATAATGCGTCAGTTGGACAAGCCGTTAAAATAACTTTAACTGACGGAAAAAACATATACCTCGGCTGTAAAGACGTTGATGCACTGCAAAAAGCACTCAAAGTAAAGGTTTAAAAATTGTATCGAGGGAAAGTTACAAGGGGAAAGTTAGCAAGTATAGTTTAATAAATTTGTATTTTTCCTCTTAAGCGCAGCGCCTCTTGGCCTCTTTGTGAGTAATTCACTTAGAGATCTTTTGCAGTAGTAATATTTAACATAAAAAGCGCGAGATAAACTCGCGCTTTCTGCAAATCCCCTAGCACCTAGTTACCTAGGCTCTAGTATCTAATCACTTAATCGCTGGGTAACCGATGCGATCTGATAAGTAACCAACACTGGTTGCAAAGTAATACGAGCGATTCCAGTGCATAAGTGCTTTGTAGTTATCGTAGGCTAGATACATACGGCCGTTTACGTCATCTGGCATTACCATTGCGGCTGTAACATCAACGTTTGGTAAGTCGCTACCATCCATTTTACGAACACCGATTGCTTGCCAATCAGCAAGGCTGCGTTCTGAATCTTTCCAATACTCTAACCATTGGCTGCGTGTTCTAGTGCCACGCTTAAGAATATTTGAGTTATCAAAGCCTTCAGGTAGTTTAACTTGGCGACCCCAAGTTAAATCATCGTTCCAACCTGCTTGCTTAAGGTAGTTAGCAATTGACGCAAAGGCGTCTTCTTCTGTGGTCCAAATGTCTTTGCGGCCATCACCGTTGTAATCAACAGCGTAAGCGTTAAATGAGGTTGGCATAAACTGCGTTTGCCCCATTGCACCAGCCCATGAGCCTTTGAACTTATCTAGGGTAATGTGACCCTCTTTTAAGATATCAAGTGCTGCCCAAAGTTGGTTTTTGTACATGGTTTCGCGGCGACCATCAAAAGCAAGTGTAACTAATGATGCAATGACACTGTGACCACCTTGGATTTTACCAAAGTTACTTTCAAGGCCCCAAAGTGCCACAATAAAACGTGCTTGAACGCCGTATTCTTTAGCGACTTTTTCAAGAACGTCTTGGTTTTCTTTGTATAACTTACGCGCGCGGTCAATTTTCCATTGCGGCACACGTTTTGGTAAATAAGTTTCGAGGGTTTCTTTTACTTCTGGCTGATTTTTATCAGCTGAGATCACTTTCTTTTTGAATTTAGCTGTTGCAAGTGCTTGATCAACTAAGGCTTCATCATAGCCTTTTTCAAGTGCTTCTTTTTTTAATGCTGCAACGTAAACGTCAAAATCAGCTTGTGTCTTTTGTTCTGCCAATACTGAAGTACTTAGTGAAGCACTGAGTAAAATGACGGCAAGTTTTTTAATCACTCTCAACTCCCTTGTCTTTTTTAAATTGGGTTAACAGATTTTCTTCCGGCGGAGGTAATTGCAAGTAGAACCCTTGGTCAATTAACGCTTGCTTAACCGCGTCTAAGTCTGCCACACCTAACTTTTCGCGGCTTGCTAGATTAATCATCATCACGTACTTAGGTTGACCAAACGTTTCTAGTAATGGTTCAGGTACGCGTGAGAAATCATCTCTTTTTTCTACAAAAAGGTATGTATCCGCTTTTTTAATACTTTTATACACCGCAGTTAGCATTATGGCCCTATAATATCTTGCTTAACGAAGGCGCACACTATAACATGAGTGATATAATAAGTTAGAAAAAATAGATTAGATTTTTACTGTATATGCCTTGTTCAGCCTGTGTTTATACTTAAATAATGCTAATCCAGACAATTCAATTGAGCGTGTATGTCGGAACAAATTTTTGAATTAAAAGGGAACCTTTTTACGTTATCTGTTTTACATTTATTTTCAGCAGATACAGCCCTTTTAAGTAAGCAGTTAGATGAGAAAATCGCCCAAGCACCTAAGTTTTTTGCCGGTGCGCCTATCGTAATCAACTTAAGCGACGTACAAGATGAAGCGCTTGATTTCTCTTTCTTAAAATCAATGTTAAGCGGCCTTTCGTTAAACCCTGTTGGGGTTTGTAATGGCTCTCAAGAGCAAAATGAAAGCGCAAAAGCTGCAGGCCTGTCGGTGTTAAATTATTCACAAGACGTTAAGGGTGCAACCGCTAAACAACAAACGAATACATCTATCGTTGAAAAAACCGTTCACCTGCCTGCGCAAGTTATTCATGGCACTGTACGTTCGGGCCAGCAAGTGTATGCAAAAGATCGCGACCTAATCGTAATTGGTGCTGTAAGTCATGGCGCCGAAGTGATTAGCGACGGTAACGTGCACATTTATGGCACCCTTCGCGGCCGTGCAATTGCAGGGGCTAAAGGTTACAACGAAGCAAATATATTTTGCCAAAAATTAGAAGCAGAACTTGTTTCGATTAATGGTAGTTATTGGATCAGCGACTCTCTACAAGGTGAACACTGGGGCAGCGCAGTACAAATCCAACAAAAAAATGATTCATTAGAAATTTCAGCTTTGGTTAAAGGATAAATCTCATGGCAAAAGTGATTGTCGTTACTTCTGGTAAAGGTGGTGTTGGTAAAACCACATCGAGTGCTGCGATTGGCACAGGTTTAGCGCTTAAAGGCTTTAAAACCGTTATTATCGACTTTGATATTGGTCTACGTAATCTTGACCTTATCATGGGTTGTGAACGCCGTGTTGTTTATGATTTCGTAAACGTAATCAATGGCGAAGCAAACCTAAATCAAGCACTTATTAAGGATAAGCGCGTTGATAAGCTACATATTTTACCTGCCTCACAAACCCGTGATAAAGACGCCCTAACCCGTGACGGTGTTGAGCGCGTACTAAACGAGCTGAAAAAAGATTTTGATTACATTGTGTGTGATTCACCAGCGGGTATCGAAGCTGGTGCAATGATGGCAATGTACTTCGCTGATGAAGCGATTGTAACAACGAACCCAGAAGTATCATCAGTACGTGACTCTGACCGTATTCTTGGCATTTTACACAGCAAATCAAAACGTGCTGAAGAAGGCCTTGAAAGCGTAAAAGAACATCTACTATTAACTCGCTATAATCCTGAGCGTGTTGAAAAAGGCGAAATGCTTTCGGTAGAAGACGTACAAGAAATCTTAGCGATTAAACTACTGGGCGTTATTCCTGAATCACAAGCTGTACTTAGTGCATCGAACTCTGGTCAACCGGTAATCCTTGATGGTGAATCGGATGCAGGCCAAGCATACACAGATGCAATCAATCGTTTATTAGGCGAAACTGTTGATTTTCGTTTCTTAGACGTAGAGAAAAAAGGCTTATTTAAACGGATTTTTGGAGGTTAATGTGTCTTTACTTGACTACTTCCGCTCAGAAAAGAAAAGCAGTGCGTCATTAGCAAAAGAGCGATTGCAGATCATTGTCGCGCACGAACGTTCACAGCGTGGTACACCAGATTACTTACCACAGCTAAAACAAGATATCCTTGATGTTATTCGTAAATACGTGAATGTAAACACTGATGCAGTTCAGGTGCAGTTTGACCAAAACGAAGATGACTTAGCCGTACTTGAGCTAAACGTCACGTTGCCTGACGAAGAAAAGAAATAGTCAAAATTGGGCGCTTAGTTTTTTAACAGCGCCCTTTTTTATTTTTGCCACTGCATATGAAACTCATAGTCGTCTTCGCCTAGAGTTTTAAACCCTGCCCGTTGATATAGCCCATACGCTGGATTCGCTTTTAGCACCGTTAAATTGATCTCTGCTTTTTGTGCTTTGAGTGCATCTAACACCTTAGTGCCTAACCCTTTGCCCTGCTCTTTAGGTGTAATTTGTAGCTGTAATAAACTGATTGCTTGCTCACTAACGATGAACTTGGCAGCGCCTACACATTGCCCATCATTTAGCACTAAATGACTGTGTTCAAAGTGCTCTGCCACTCTTGCTTGATGCTGCTCAAGTGATAAAAATAATCCCTGATTTTCTAAATGCTCAACCATGGTATTTAATCTTAAGTCGAGTAAATAGGCTTTGTCTTGCTCTGTAGCTGCTACAAATTTAATCATTATTGTCTTTAAAAAGAAAAAGGTACTTTAATAAAAGTACCTTTTTAGGTTGCAACAAACAACATCTCTTGGGTTAGAAATTATAATTTGCGCCTAGGTAAAAACGACGGCCTGAATATTGGTTATAGGTAAAGCGATTGCTTTGTTTCCAATAACCTTCTTCTATTTCTTCAGTTAGGTTCACCACTGACGCGGTAAACGAAAGATCCTCTGTTAGGTTATACGATGCATTCACATCTAGCTGACCATAGTCTTTGGTATACAAGTTGTAGCCTTGGTGAATACCGTTGGCACGGTCATCTTTCCAGTTGTAAGACGCACGAACACTAAAGTCGTCATTCTCAAAGTACACCGACACATTATATTGGTGCTTAGCGGTGCCTGGTATTTCGGCCTCTGTTTTTTGCCCGTCTGTCGAGACTTCGCTGGTGCTGGTATCTGTGTAGGTATAGTTAGTTAAAATACCAAAACCATTATCAAATGAGTGCTGGAAGAACAGCTCTAAACCTTCTGATTTTGCATCACCCCCACCCACTTTGGTGTTCATTTCGACTTCAATTGGGCCGTTACAACAATCGTGTTCACGCTCAACAATTTCTACGGTCGAGATTGGTAAGTTAGAAATATCTTTAGAGAATAACGTCGCACCCAGTGCAGAACCATCGCCGTAATACCATTCAATACCTAAATCAAATTGGTCAGATAACATAGGTTCAAGGCCTGTGTTTACCGAGGTACCATTACCACGGCCTGTCCATGAATCTGGTGAGTTAATGTTCACTGGAGGACCGTAAGACTCGGCTTGGCTTAAGTCTGAATAGCTCACTCTTGCCATGGTGCGTGCTGCTGCAAAGCGCACCACAAGATCTTCGGTTGCATCCCATGCAAGGTTAAAGCTTGGTAGTACTTCACTGCCATCGCTACTGCGCTCGTTTGGATCGGTGTCGTCATCGTCTTGACCAATGACATCATCGTAGGTCAAGGTGCTTAGCTCTGTATTTACATAACGCACACCGACATTACCGCGGAAATCTTGCCATTCAAAATCAGCTTGTGTGTAAACAGACCAAATTTTTTCTTCTAGGGCGTACGTGCCCGAAAGTGTTGGCACCACAGTCTGGTTAAAGTTTTCTTTTAAGTAGCTATCAAGGGCTCCAAAATCGAACGCTAAGAAGTTAAATGCACCTGTATCACCTGCACTGTTATCAACTACATGGTCGCTTACCAATGTTGGTGCATCTGGGTGAAAATCTGGATTATGGAACCACTCAGTCCCTGGTAAGTAGCCGCGGTAGCCACCGTTATCCGCTATACCGTCATCCCAACGAAAGTCGTTACGAATGCCTTTAATTTCGTGGTCGCGGTATTTAGCACCTACATAGACACGGCTGAAAAAGTTGCCATCAAGGTCAAATTTTACATCTGTTTGAATGTAATCTTCTGAGTCTTCATTTTCTGATGAGTAAGAGTCAAACCAATCATAATACTGGTATGCTTCTTTATCGGTGGCTAAATCAGTCGACACTTCGTAGCTTGGTTTACCGTTTTCAATTGACCATAACCAGCTGTTTACTGAGCCTAAACGCGCATCAATATTGGCGTAGGTTTCTTTTGAAGTCCCGCCTTCAGCTTCGGTATGACCCAGTTTTAATGTAACACTGTAAGTATCGCCATAATAAGTGCCTTCAAAATCATAGGTATTTGATTTTGACTCGCCAAAACGCTCACGCCCTGTTAACTGCGGCGATAACAAACCACGACGAACAGCCACACCGCCATTTACATCGGCATCACCCCAGTTATTATCATTGAGTAGACCATTATCGCCATTACCGTACGCAACCACGGTATCGCCATCAAGCACAATGCCGTAATACGGGTTGTGGTTATCGTTCCACTCTGCAAAGGTAATACTTTGTCCTGTTTGGTCGTAGCCTAACTTGGCACCAAAATAGTTAAAGTTTAAATCAAGTCTGTCACTCGGTGCCCACTGAACAGCCACTTGATAACCATCGCGTGTACGGTCTTGGTTTGAGTTATTAACACTCATCGCACGAGGCGCCCACACATTGTTGAACACTTCGCCAGTGGCTTGGTCTACCAGCGCTGGACGCTCTGCGCCTTCAACGGTATCTGAGTGAAAACGCCAGTGTGATGCGTTGTTAGTGATGGTGGTTACAGTGCGATCTTGACGAGTAAAACCGGCCAGTACACCAAAGTTTTCGTCGTCATTTTTCCATGAATACAGCACGTTAACTTGTGGCTTAGTGTCTTCAGACACATCATCGTAAGTTACCTCTGCACTTAATGCCCCTGAGTTTGCTTCCATCTCAAGAGGTTTACGGGTGTGTAAAATAACCGTACCACCAATACCGCCTTCATCAATACGAGCTTCTGCACTTTTGTACACTTCTACACTTTTGATCATGCTTGAAGGCAATAACGTGTAATTAAAACTACGGGTAGGAGTACCTGAACCTGATGAAGCAATATAGTTACCGTTTAATTGGGTGAGAGTCCAATCTGGTGACGTACCACGAATACTCACGCGGCTACCTTCACCACCGTCTCGGTCTATCAAAACGCCCGATACACGTTGCAATGAGTCAGCGACGTTTTTATCGGGAAACTTACCAATATCCTCTGCGGTGATTGCATCAACTGTTGCCGTTGAAAGTCGTTTTATTGCTAAGTTTTCTGCAGTTGAAGAACGAATACCTCGTACTTCAATCACTTCTACATCATCATTTGCTTGCTCTGCTGCATAGCTTGTATTGATTGCAGCCAGTAGCGAAATCAAAATTGCATTACGCTTAAAATGCCTTCCTTGCCCTTTTGTTTTTATTACAGTTTGCTTGCCCATGCCTATCTCCAGTTGTGTGTTCTGTTTTTGTATAAGAGGCTTTAATTCTCAAAAAACGATTTATTGTTGTCGGTTTTTAAACTGATTATTGGTAGTTAACAGCTTGTTAAACTCAAATTCAGAATAGGGTGAGTGGTCAAAAAGTGATAATAAAAATTCGGTGAGAGATATGACAAAATCGGCGTTTGGAATATTTTATATTCATTTTTATATTTTCTGAATTATAGTTAAGCTCAGCGATTTGGAGTTAATTGGCGCAGAGAAATAAACTCAAATATACATTTAAAGCATTGATAATAAATAACAATTATTACTCCGGTATATTTATTAATAAATCTCAAATTGAGTAACTAAAAAATAGGTGTAATAGATATGGTAAAAACACGCCCATGAATAATGGTAAATATCTTGAAGTATGCCTAAACGAAGGGTGCTTAAAGCAGCTTACTAACAACATTTCGGTGGCTAGTAACTTAGGCGCAAAACGCTTTGAATTGTGCAGCAATTTACACCTAGGTGGCCTAACACCAAGTGTTAAAGCGATTGATTGCGCTGTAAAAAGCCTGACTAATAGCGCAGAGTTAGTGGTGATGATCCGCCCCGAAGCAGGCAACTTTATTGTTAGTACTGAGTGTCACCAAGTTATGCAAAAACAAATAACAATGGTAGCGAATGCGGGGGCACATGGCGTGGTATTTGGTGCAGTAAAACACGGCGAACTTGATTTAGAGATGACCCGCTCTTTAGTTGCCACAGCCAAACAGCATGGCCTGATGGTGACCTTTCACCGTGCATTCGATACCCTTACAAACCCGTTAAGCACACTTGATAAACTGATTAGCTTAGGAGTTGACCGCATCTTAACAGCAGGCACGCCATGGCAAAGCGGTCAAAGTGCTGTAGATGGTCTAAATCAGCTCAATACATACTTAGTGCACAGCACTAATCAAATAGAAATTGTTATGGGAGGTGGTGTGACCTTAGAAAACGCTGAAGCTCTTTGGCAATTAATAAAAAACCATTCAGCCAATGCAGCTGTGCATGTACACTCATGTGTGCACAACGAAAACGGTGCAATTAACGCTGAGGCTATCAATAAGCTACTTTCAAAGGATTAAACATGGCAACGTATTTTTTAGGTATTGATGGCGGCGGCAGTAAGTGTAAAGTTCGTTTAGAAAACGAAAAAGGCTCACTAATTAGCGAAGCCATAAGTGGCTCAGCAAACGTGGCTACAAGCTGCCAACAAAGCCAAGAGTCAATACTTCACGCTACTGAACTTGCTTTTCTTGAGGCTGGGCTTGCCTTAAGCGAGCTGAAAAACACCTATGCGCATGCCGGACTTGCCGGTGCTAATATCGACTCAGCTTACCAAGCCATGACCAAATGGCAGCACCCTTTTGCTAAATTTACCCTATCAACAGATATGCTGATTGCCTGTAAAGGCGCACATCAACACCATGATGGCGCGGTGATTATTCTTGGTACGGGCTTTTGCGCAGGCTACCAGCAGCAAAACCAATTTAGCGAATTAGGTGGCTACGGATTATTACTGAGCGATGGTGCCAGTGGTGGTTGGTTAGGCTTACAACTTTGCCGTAAAGCATTTGAAGTACTTGATGGCGTTGCGCAAAGTTCTGCTGCAATAGATACCCTACTCACCCAGCTTAACTGTGACTCAAGCCAAGCGTTAAGCCAGCGTTTAATATCAGCGCGCCCTGCTGAACTTGCCAAATTTGCGCCGCTTGTTTTTAGCCATTCTGACGATGCTTTTTGTCAGCAATTAATCAATGAAGCATGCGCATACATTACCCGCTATATCACTTACTTTGAAAAACAAGCTATTGAAAACGTTACTTTGATGGGCGGTATTGCTAGTGCTATCACGCCTTACTTAACTGATGCCAGTAAAGCGCGTTTAACCCCCGCCCTTGCCAGTGCAGAGCAAGGGGCTATTTTAATGGCAAGAGCTGCAATTTAATCGCCTAATTGCGAGCGCATTTGTGAAGGGATTTCACCAAACAAACGCCGAAATTGTTTGCTGAAGTAACTTGGTTCAGAAAACCCACACTGATAAGCCACTTGTGAAATAGGCAGTTGCGTTTCAATTAGCAGCTTGCGAGCATTTTCGAGGCGTACTTCGTTAATAAATTGATTGGGTGTTTTTGCTAAGTGCTTTTTAAAGCGGCGCTCTAAAGCACTCACTGACAAGTGTGCAAGCTCTGCCAATTCATCAATGCTGATCTGACGATGATAATGCTCGCGAATAAATTTTACCGGCTCTTCAATTGCCCTTACATGAGAAAGCGCTTTTGAGGTTTTTTGTAGATGTCGGGTCACCCCGTAGGTGCCAATCACATTACCATCGTGATCTTTTAAAGCATGCTTTGAGGTTGAAAACCAACCAAGCTCACCTTGTTGGGTTTGGTTAAGCTCTAAACGGTCGGTTACTATGTAGCCTTCCATCACCCGTTTATCGTCATTGACGTACTGAAACGCGAGGTGCTTTGGCGAAAAATCGAAGTCTGTTTTTAGCAATATTTGCTCCAGTGTTTTATAACCCTGATGCTCAATAAAATGCTGATTACAATGCAAGATTCTACTATCTGTGTCTTTTACCCAAAAGAGGATATCTGGCAGTAAATCAAATGCAGCAATTAGCTGATTTACGCCAGCTTTTTTTATTATTTCTTGAATATCCATCGCTTAATTTTGTCTCTATAAAGAACAACCCTATATATTTTAAACGCCGATTTTGTTGCATTGTCAACCGAATTTTTATTAGCGCTTATTGGCTAAGCTTTCCTATTATCAATAACATGACATTAACAGTAGCAGACGCTATTTAAATTTAGGAGCGCTTAAGATGAGCAAAGCTAAGATCCGCATGGCAATGGTAGGCGGTGGCGATGGTGCCTTCATTGGCGCTATTCATCGAATTGCAGCGCGATTAGACGGAATGATTGAGCTTGTTGCAGGTGCATTCAGTTCAGACGCAAACAAATGTAAAGCAACTGGCGAACTACTTGGGCTTGATAGCAGCCGTTGCTACGAAAGTTACCAAACGCTATTTACCGAAGAGGCAAAATTACCCGCTGATCAGCGTATTGATTTTGTGGCTATTGTCACGCCAAACCATTTACATTTTCCGGTCGCGAAAATGGCGCTTGAGTATGGCTTTCATGTGCTCTCAGATAAACCTGCAACGCTCACTCTCGCAGAAGCAGAGCAATTACAAAGCATCATTGCAAAGCAGCAGGTTTTATATGGGTTAACCCACACTTACACCGGTTACCCAATGGTCAAAGAAGCCAAGCATCGCGTAAAAGCAGGCGAGCTCGGCACCATACGTAAAGTGATTGTTGAGTACACCCAAGGCTGGTTATCTCAAAGTGAAGACGAGGGCTCAAAGCAAGCGAGCTGGCGTTTAGACACCAGTAAGGCTGGCATTAGTTGTTGTATGGGCGACATTGGCGTGCATGCAGCTAACTTAGCCGAGTATGTCTCTGATCTCGAAATCACCGAGCTTTGCGCCGACTTAAACCATGTAGTCGAAGGCCGAGCCCTTGATGATGATGGCACTGTGCTACTTAGATTCAATAATGGTTGCAAAGGCGTTTTACTGGCAAGCCAAATTGCAGTTGGTGATGAAAACAACTTACACCTGCGTATTTATGGCGATAAAGCCAGTCTTGAATGGTCGCAACTTGAACCTAATAGCTTATGGCTAAGAGGCCACAATCAAGCCGCAACATTACTTAGAGCGGGCGTAGGAGAATTACACCCTGACACACAAAATGCTCTGCGCGCTCCTGCCGGTCACCCAGAGGGCTACCTTGAAGCATTTGCCAACATTTACCGCAATTTTGCAGCGCAGATCCATGCATTTAAGCAAGGCGACAACGCAACAAATTCAGCATTTGATGTGCCAGGCATCAATGAGGCTGTGCGTGGCATGGCGTTTATTGAGCACGTTGTAGCTTCTTCAAAACAAGATACTAAATGGCACAAATTACAGATTGGATAAAAAAGAATGAATAAAATCAAAGGGCCAGCAATATTTTTGGCGCAGTTTATTTCAGATCAAGCCCCGTTCAATAGCTTTCAAGGTTTATGTGAATGGGCAAGCGGTTTAGGTTACAAAGCGATTCAAGTGCCAACCTCAAACCCGACTATTTTCGATTTAGAAAAAGCAGCTCAAAGCCAGCAATACTGCGATGAAGTCACTGGTATTGCTACAGAGTATGGACTTACAATTTCAGAGCTATCAACACATTTGCAAGGCCAGTTAATTGCTGTGCACCCAGCGTACGATGAAATGTTCGATAATTTTGCCGCAGAGCATGTTAAAGGCAACCCTGCTGCACGTACTAAGTGGGCAACAGAGCAACTGATGCTAGCTGCTAAAGCAAGTAACAACCTTGGCTTATCAACCCATGCGACGTTCTCGGGTTCTTTTTTATGGCATACCTTTTACCCGTGGCCACAGCGTCCACAAGGACTTGTTGAACAAGGCTTTAGTGAGCTAGCTAAGCGTTGGTTACCCATTTTAGATTGCTTTGATGAGCATGGCGTGGATGTGTGTTATGAATTGCATCCAGGTGAAGATCTGCATGATGGTGTGACATTTGAGCGCTTTTTAGCGGCAACCAATAATCACCCACGCGTGAATATTCTTTATGATCCGAGCCACTTCGTACTGCAACAGCTCGACTATTTAGCGTTTATCGATATTTATCATTCGCGCATTAAGGCGTTTCATGTCAAGGATGCCGAATTTATTGCAAATGGCCGCTCAGGTGTTTATGGCGGATTTCAAAACTGGCAAGACCGACCAGGACGTTTTCGTTCTTTAGGTGATGGCCAAGTAGATTTTAAGCAAATCTTTAGCAAGTTAACTCAATATGGTTTTGATGGTTGGGCTGTACTTGAATGGGAATGCTGCTTAAAGCACCCAGAAGATGGGGCAAGAGAAGGCGCTGAGTTTATTAAAGCACACTTAATAAACCCAACAGACAAAGCCTTTGACGATTTTGCCAGTGGCACAACAAACACTGAGCGTAATAATCGAATTTTAGGTTTATAAAACCGACAACAATAGAACACACAGGACACACAATATGGACAACAATAATTATAACCGCATAGTCTTTCGGCTTTGCTGTATAGCACTGATTGTGACCTCTATGACCTTTGCCATTCGAGCTGGTATTTTGGGTCAACTTGGCAGTGAGTTTGACTTAACCGACACCGAATTAGGTTGGGTTAATGCCATGGCATTTTTAGGTTTTCCGGTTGCGACTATGGTCGGCGGTATTATTTATAATGCCATTGGCGCGAAGAAATTAGTGGCGTTAGCCTTTATCTGTCATTTACTTGGCCTTGTTTTGACCATAACAGCTGATGGTTTTTGGGGCTTACTGGTTTCTACCTTTTTAATTGGCTTTGCCAACGGCGCTGTTGAAGCTGGCTGTAACCCGCTGATTGCAGAAATGTACCCTAAAAATACCACCACTATGCTAAACCGTTTTCATGTTTGGTTCCCTGGTGGCATTGTGATTGGCGCGCTTGCGTCTAACTTTATGTCGGGAGCAGGTTTAAACTGGCAATGGCAAGTAGCGTTAATTTTAATTCCTACGGTTATCTATGGCGCTATGCTAATCAAAGCACAATTTCCACGCTTTGATACGCTTACTCACTCTACCAGCAGCAATATTCGCCACTTATTTACGCCGTTATACATCTTTTTAATTGCCTGTATGACGTTTACCGCAACCACTGAATTTGGCACACAACAATGGATTGAGCGTATTTTAGGTTCATCGGGTGCCTCTCCTATGGTGGTATTAGCCTTGATCACTGGCCTAATGGCGGTTGGTCGCTTCTTTGCAGGCCCTATTGTGCATAAGCTCAACCCTACTGGTGTATTACTTGGATCTGCCATTTGTGCAAGCTTAGGTATCTTTATGATGAGCCAAGCCGAGGGCAGCATGATTTATCTAGCAGCGATGCTTTTTGCACTTGGCGTAACCTACTTTTGGCCGACCATGCTTGGCTGCGTTGCTGAATACATTCCAAAGTCAGGGGCGCTGGGTATGTCATTAATGGGCGGTGCAGGCATGTTTGCTATGAGCATCTGGAACCCTGTAATTGGAAGCTGGATAGATACGGCACGCTCATCAGCAGAGGCAAGTGGCGCTAGCGCTGAACAAATTGAAATTTTAGCCGGACAGGCTGTATTACAAAACCTACTGATCTTCCCAATTGTTTTAATCGTCGCATTCATTGGGTTGCATTTAGTAATTAATAACAACAAACGCACCGAAAAATGTGCGTCTTAAGCAAGTAAATCGTCGAGGAACACTATGTTTAAATCTCTTAAAGCACTGACTTTAATGCTCACCGTTAGTAGCTGTGCACTCGCTAATGCGGCTGACAATCAGCTTACACAACAAGAAAAGCAAGCTGGCTGGCAGTTGTTGTTTGACGGCAAAGATATGTCGCAGTGGCGTAATTTTAAAAGCGAATCTTTAAATCCTGCATGGGTCGTTGAAGATGGCGCTATGACATTAACCAAAGGTGGCGGTGATCTGCTTACTAAAAAGCAATACCAAAACTTTGAATTGCAGATTGATTGGAAAATCTCTACCAAAGGCAATAGCGGTATTTTTGTATTAGCTGATGAAACCGGACAGATGATTTACTCTCATGCGCCTGAAATTCAAATTATCGATAACGAAGAACACCCAGATACCGAAATTGACTCGCACTTAGCGGGGTCAATTTACGATTTATTTGCTGCACCAGTTGCGGTGCACAAACCAGCAAATAGCTGGAACCATGTACGCATTAAAATGCAAGACAACCACTTACAAGTTTGGCAAAACGGTATCAGCACCACCAGCATTGTAATTGGTAGTACAACATGGAACACCCTTGTTAAAGGCAGTAAGTTTGCAACCTGGAAAAACTTTGCAACGGCTGAACAAGGTCATATCGGGCTTCAAGACCATGGTGACAAAGTGTGGTTTAAAAATATAAAAATCAAGGAGCTATAAGATGTCTGATTTTAAACATAAGGTATTAGTTGTTGGCTCTGGTGCTGGCGGTGCAATGGCCGCTTATACGCTAACTAAACTTGGCCACAAAGTGTTATTACTTGAAGCTGGCCGTAATTATGACCCGAAAACAGAAAGCCCGATGTTTCGTCGTAACAACGAAGCCCCTCTTATGGGTGCAGGTAACAAAGACAAAAACTTTGGCTTTTACGATGCAACTGTTGATGGCGGCTGGCAAGTACCTGATGAGCCATATACGAGCGCCAAAGGGAGCGACTTTTATTGGTGGCGCGCACGTATGCTAGGTGGTCGAACTAACCACTGGGGCCGCTATTCATTACGCTTTAGTGAACACGATTTTAAAGGCAAAAGCCGTGATGGTCATGGTGCCGACTGGCCATTTGAATACGCTGATTTAGCACCTTGGTACGATAAAACCGAAGAACTTGTGGGTGTATGTGGTACTAATACTGGCCATGAAGATATGCCTGATTCGTCACCGGGTATTTTACAGCCGCCACCAAAGCCGCGTGTTCCTGAGCTTTTAATTGCCGCTTCTGCAAAGAAAATGGGCATTCAAGCAGTGCCGATGCATCGCGCGGTATTAACTCGCCCTAAAGATGATCGCATGGCCTGTTTTTATGCGACGCCTTGTGGCTCTGGTTGCTCAATTGGTGCTGCTTTCCAAACTACGACATCATTACTGCCAATGGCAAAAGCCACCGGAAACTTAAAAGTCATTACCGATGCTATGGTTAAATCAGTTAAGGTTGATGAGCAAGGTAAAGTCACTGGCGTCACTTATGTTGATAAACACACAATAACCGAACATGCTATTGATGCCGATGTGGTTATCTTAGCCGCCAGCGCCTGTGAATCAGCGCGTATTTTATTAAATTCAAAAAATAAAAAGCACCCAAAAGGCCTTGCTAACTCAAGTGGCCAAGTAGGTCGAAACTTGATGGATTCGACAGGTGCATGGTTAGGTGCGCAAATCCCGGCACTCAAAGGTCGCCCACGTTATAACGAAGATGGACACACCGCTAACCACTTATTTATTCCTTGGTGGGGTCATCAAGCACAAGCTAACAATGAATTAGATTTCCCACGTGGCTATCACTTTGAAATTGGCGGTGGCTTTAGACAACCGGGCTCGGGTGTATCGGGTGATAAACAAGGCTATGGCCCTGCCCTTAAACAGCAAATTCGTGATGCATATGGTTCTTACGTTGGTTTTGCTCTGCGTGGCGAGATGCTACCGAACAAGGATACCTACATGGAAATTGACGAAAACGTTAAAGACAAATGGGGTATTCCGGTATCAAAGTTCCACTTTAAGTGGTCAGATAGAGAGTTAAAGCAAATCGAACATGGTTTAAAAACCGCGAAGCAAATTTTAGAAAACATGGGTGCGACCGTTGGCGAACTCCCGCCTGCTGAAAAAGCAATTTCAAAAGGTGGCGAAATCATTCACGAAGTGGGCACGACACGAATGGGGAGCTCAAAGAAAGACTCTGTCACCAATCAATGGGGTCAAACATGGGATTGTAATAACCTATTTGTAATGGATGCCGGTGTATTTGCTTCTAACCCTCATAAAAACTGTACGCTCACCATCATGACACTGGCAATGCGTAATTCAACTTGGCTTGCTCAACAAATTGATAACGGGGTACTTTAATTATGCATCATCGTAACGAACACGACTCATATAACTATGTTTCTAACATGAGCCGCCGTGAGTCTTTAAAATGGCTTGGTCTATTAGCTGCGGGCTCGGCGATTGGTTTAACTGCTGGCTGCACAAAAGCACTGGAAGATGACGTTTCAGTCTCTGCAAAAGAGCATTGGCCTGATTTAGATATCAAGCCTGTAACCGCTAAAGGCTATGGTCAAGATCCAAATTTGGTGATGCCACCAGAATCACCTTGGCCACTGACCTTAACAGCAGACGAACTCACGTTAGTAGCGCTTTTATCTGATTACATTGTGCCGCGCGAAGGTTCTATTCCTTCAGCCAGTGAGCTACAAGTACCGGCAGTTATTAATGAATGGGTGAGCGCACCTTATGAAGGCCAACAACGCGATAGAATTAAAATTTTAAATTCATTAGCGTGGCTTAACGATGAAGCACAGCTTCGTTTTAAAAAGCAATTTGTTGCACTTAACGAAAAGCAACACCGCGCGATTTTAGACGATATTGCGTTTTTAAATGAGCAAACACCTCTGCAATTTCAGCGTATTGGTAAAGCCTTTTTACGCTTTAAAGAGTTAGTGCTTGCTGCCTTTTTCTGTACACCTGAAGGCTGTAAAGACATAGGTTACCTTGGTAATGTGCCTATTGCAGGTGATTACCCAGGTCCTTCTGATGAAGCAAAAACCCATTTAGATCAGGTTTTAGCTGAGCTTGGTTTAAGCGAGTACGCCTATATCGATTAACTTTCCCCCTTGTGTTATTTGTAACACAGTGCAGGGGGTCAGCCCCTGCTTTTTTTTAGGATTGAAGTATGTTTAAAACCCGCATTTTATTGCTCATTATTAGCCTTGTATTTAGTGGTCAATTATTCGCAAAACTGCCAGTGAGTGTGCAGCTATGGTCAGTCAAAGACACCTTAAAAAATGACTTTCATGGTACGCTTAAGTCTCTTGCCGAAATGGGGTTTGACGGCGTGGAGTTTGCCGGAGACTTTGGCCCATACTCAAATAATCCAGCAGCCTTAAAAGCAGAGCTCAGTGAATTAGGCTTAGTTGCCAGTAGTGCCCATATAGGCTTTGATGCACTCAGTGAAAACACTATTGATAGCACCCTGCTGTTTTACAAGACCCTTGGCGTTACTACACTTTATGTACCTTGGGATGAAAGAGCATGGCACCCTGAGGGAGTTAAATCTCTGGTTAAAGAGCTTACTAAAGTCAGTGATTATGCAACTCGCTTTGATATGAAGATCGGTTTTCACAATCATAATAAAGAGTTTAATGCTTTTAATAATGCAACGTTTTGGGATTACATTGCCAGTAATACTCCCAAGACCATGCCATTGCAGTTAGATATTGGCTGGGTCAATTACGCTGCTAAAGATCCAATCTACTTTATTAAAAAGTACCCTAACCGCACTCTTGCAACACACATTAAAGTACGTACGATTCAGGGTAGCAACATGAGCCCGATTATCGGCGAAAACAACATTGATTGGCCTGCCATCATCGATACTTTAGAGTCGCACGGCAACACCAAGTGGTTAGTGCTTGAGCAAGAAGAATACCCAAACGGATTAACCCCACTACAAAGCGTTGCTAAATCAAAACAAAACTTAGATAAGATCTTACTTGGTTTGTAGGGTTTTTTTAGGAATGAGCTCGCTTTAAACACGTGAGCTCATGACTTGGGTTTAATTTAAATAGTCGTTCACTCATAGCTCTTTATTAGGGTTCATCTTGCCAGGAGCTATTGCCTTCAGAACGTTTTGCAAAGCTTTCTGGTTTCCTGATTGGTTTATCTATACTTTTATAGAATATTAAGATTCCAGCACCACCTATGACGGGGAGTAACCAAACCAGAACTATTTGTGCTACTTTTTGAAAAGTTTCAAAATCATTTCTTTTATAAATTACTAAACTAATCAAAATATTGAACACTATTAGCAACCCCAAGCCTGCTAGTGCATAGTTTCCCATACCTTAATCCTATTGATGTCAAAAACATTCAGCAAAAACGACCGAACGACGGCTTAAATTGTTTGTTATACGCTTTAAAACGAACAGCTAATCGTCCTTTCTTCGGTGTTTAAAGATAAATCGCCCAAATTGAAAACACAAAACTAAAAATACAATGAGAAAAATAAGTCCATTTACCCACTCAGGCAAAAACTCCACAATCTTCGGAGCAATGAGTTTTAGAATACCGAAAACTGCTACGATGAGAAGAATGAATGCAGTCCCTTTCACAAAAGCACTCCTAAATTTCCGTTCAATGCATCTGTTTATATTTTAAAAATACCAACGTCAAAGTTAATTGCGGGAATATCCTTAAATGTACCGCCCATCTCGCATAGGGACAAAAAGGGTGGCTATATTAACAAGCGGGGACGATTCACATTCTTTAATCCCAGCATGTTCCTCCCAGATCTACAGCGGTTTGTTATGTGGCTTACCTCTTTGATATAGTTTTAACAAATTACTTAAGGTATTGCTATCACAAGTTTTTTAAAATCTTTTATGTAAAGTTAAATTCATTAATATACTCGCGTCGATCATTTTCATAAAAATATGTGCAAAGAACAGCTTGGCCATTTCAATGACTCATAATCCTTAATGAAGATATATAACGTGGCTTATTCTACCAACCTACTTTACATTTATTATTATATCTTTCATGGTTCAACATCCTATTTAATTTCAAGAAGCTAAATAAAACACAGCATTAAAAATTAATAATAAAACATTAAAAATAGCGTTTACTTTCATTTTTTTGGCAGATTGTATTATCTAAGTTGCGGAGTACTATATTAAAAAAGCCTCTCAAGGACTGAGAATGAAAGTATTGAATTTAAGGAAGAGTTCAGAGAAAAGCACACTTGCGATCCTCGTGACTTTAGCTGTTTTAACATTGTCTATTCTAAAAGCGACATCCCAAAAGCACCCGCTTTATGAGCTACTTTTACTGGCTTTTTCAGTTATTTCGTTTTTGGTTGTATTTTTAATGTTAAGTAGCAAAAAAAAACTAACCATTTGTCGCCACGGTATTTTTTATAGCTCTGCGTTTGGTAAGGTGCATATTGAACCAAACAAAACTAAACTAATTAAACAATATTCTAAATATGGTTTTAATTGCGTTATTATTATTGGTCATAACTACTTTATATTCGCGCCATTTTATTATTTAACATCGAAACAAAAACAACGATTAAAACGATATGATAATAACGTGCTGCATTGGTTAGAGGTTACACGTAAACGCAGCAAGTTTCAGGGCTTTTAGTACGAAGACAAAGCATACGAAAGCCCTTTATAGGTAATTATACCTTACTTAGTTTTGCCACTCTTTAAGTACGTCTTTCACATACTCATAGCGCCATGAATTGAATAGATCTGGCTTTGATGCGGCTTTACGCTCATCAGCATCGAGCTTCCAATTCCAGCTGATCAGCTGGTTAATCTGTTTTTTAGAGGCCAATACATCTTCAGGAATACCCTGCTCTTTTGCAGCTTTAGTAATTTTTTGTTTAATATCTTTAGCCGCTTTTTTATATGCCGGAAAATCGATTAAACGTTTTAATTGTGCAGGTTGTTCGCTTACAGGAACGGCTGTACCACGCTCAATACATTTTAAAATTTCTACGCCCGAACGATTCACTTCCATTGGCTCAACACCTGGCACTCTGCGTAACGCATTTAAACTAGCAGGCTTACGCTTAGCAATTTCAACCATGTTGTGCTCTTTTACCACAAAGTTAAGCGCGAGGTTTTTGCGCTCTGCCTTTTCACGGCGCCATGCGGCAAGTTCGCGTAATACTGCTAAGTCGTGCGGTCGTAATTGCCAAGCATTTTTAATATCTTTATAAAGCTGATCTGCTGGTGGTTGGTAAGCACGTTTTTGCGCGACTAACTCGCTTTCGCTGATCACGATGTCAAAAAAGCCAGCTTCATCAATTTGTTTTTTAATAATTTCAAAACAAGGCAGTAAGTGATACGTATCGGCAGCGGCATAATCTAGTTGTTTTTCTGTTAGCGGGCGCTGTAACCAGTTAGTACGCGATTCACTTTTATCAATTTCGATATCAAGTAACTCTTTAACCATGTGGGCAAAGCCCATGCAGTTACCATGACCTAATATTTGCAGTGCAAATTGGGTATCAAACAGTGGTGTTGGTACAAAGCCAGCGTATTTTTGAAACACTTCAATATCTTCTGACGGTGAATGCAGTACTTTTAACACCTCTGGGTTTTTAAGTACTTGCCAAAAATCAAAAAGCGACAACTCAGCCAGTGGGTCGATTAACGCTAAATGCTCACCATCGTATACTTGAATAAGTGCAACTTCAGGGTAAAGCGTACGACGACGCATAAACTCGGTATCAATTGCCAGTACCTGTTTTCCTGTTATTTTTTCTACAAAATCATTTAATTGATTTTGCGTTTCGATCAGTTGATATTGCACTTATACCCCTTTCTTTACCATAAAAAAGCCGGCTAATGCCGGCTTTAATTATTTTTGTTCGTCCTTTAAGGCTCTTCTTAGAATCTTACCAACGTTTGTTTTTGGTAGTTCATCTCTAAACTCAACGAGTTTAGGCACCTTATAGTTCGTTAAATTATCACGACAGTGCTTTATTATATCTTTTTCAGTTAAAGATTGATCTTTTTTCACGACAAAAACTTTAACTTGTTCACCACTAACCTCATGAGGAATACCGATAGCTGCTACTTCAAGCACGCCATCGTGCATAGCAACAACTTCTTCGATCTCATTTGGGAACACGTTGAAGCCAGATACAATAATCATGTCTTTCTTACGATCAACAATATAGAAGAAACCTTCATCATCGTAAGTTGCAATATCACCTGTTGCAAACCAACCGTCTTTTAAGCACTCGGCTGTTGCATCTGGGCGGTTATAGTAACCTTGCATAACTTGTGGGCCTTTAACCCAAAGCTCGCCTGGCTCACCTTTCGCTGCTTCTTCACCATTTTCAAGCATAAGCTTAATGTCAGTGCTAGGAGCAGGTAAACCAATTGAACCATTATAACCTTCAAGGTCGTAAGGGCTAACAGTTACAAGTGGTGCACACTCAGTTAAACCATAACCTTCCATTAATTTGGTTTTTGTTACAGCTTGCCATTTTTCAGCAACTGGGCGCTGTACTGCCATTCCACCGCCAAGTGACATTTTTAAGCTTGAGAAATCAAGTTCAGCAAAACCTGGGGTATTTAGTAAACCGTTAAATAGCGTATTCACACCCGTTACAGCAGTAAATTTGTGTTGTGCTAACTCTTTTACAAAGCCAGGCATATCACGAGGGTTTGTAATAAGTACGTTTAAACCACCGTATTTCATAAATGTTAGGCAGTTCGCTGTCAGAGCAAAGATGTGATAAAGCGGCAGTGCCGTAATAACCACTTCTTTTCCGCGATCTAACACGTTATCAAGACAACCTGATACTTGTTCAAGGTTACCAACCATGTTGCCATGCGATAGCATTGCACCTTTAGATACACCGGTTGTACCACCTGTGTATTGCAAGAATGCTAAGTCGTTTAAATCAACATCTGGCTTTTTATAGCTCGCTTCGTTACCAGCAAGTGTATCGGCAAATTTGATTACATTTGGCAATGAGTAGCTAGGCACCATTTTCTTAACGTGCTTAACCACAAAGTTAACGATGTGCTTTTTAAGGCCGCCCACCATATCACCCACTTGGGTAACCACAATGTGCTTAACGTTGGTTTTTGGTAATGCTTTTTCTAGAGTATCGGCAAAGTTAGCAAGAATGAAAATTGCTGATGACTCTGAGTCATTTAACTGATGCTCTAATTCACGCACGGTGTAAAGTGGGTTTACGTTCACCACTACACAGCCCGCACGAAGAATACCTAAAATGGTCACAGGTGTTTGCAGTAGATTCGGCATCATCACCGCTACTTTATCGCCTTTTTTCAGACCAAGATCATTTTGAATGTACGACGCAACACGTTTTGTAGCACTGTCTAACTCATTATAGGTCAACACTTTACCCATGTTGGTAAAGGCTGGAAGGTCACTATAGTCAGCAAAACTTTTTTCAAACAAGTCGAGTAGCGAGTGATAATGCTCAGGGTCGATTGTTTCAGGCATACCTTCTGGGTAGCGTTTAAGCCAGATTTTTTCCACTCTTAGCTCCTGTTTATAATTATATTTTTTAATAACCTTAATCTAACTAAGGCCGTTTCTCAATGGAGTAAATACTCTAATGGTGCAGATAATCCCACATTTGGTGCAATTATACAATTAACTTACTTTATACTGCCCAATAAATGCATGAATGTGCTCTAAGGTTAATGCAGGGCTTTGCATATGGCAATGGTGACCTCCAGGTATCTCATGAATTTTTAACTCCTTGTAATATTTACCATATGCCTCTAGGTTATCTTTCACAAAAGGATACCCCTTATCCCCTAGGATAAGCTGACATGGTGCGTTAATTTGTTTGATGGTTGCAATACATTGCGCCTCATCAAATCGAAATCCTGAGTGATTTTTAAGCTTAGGATCGGTTGTTAAATACCACTTACCTGCTTTTTCGTAACTATTGCGTGTCATTAAAAGCTTTGCTTGTGGGTATTCAAGGTCGCCACTTGCAAGCCTTGCACTAATAATGTGCGCTATTGAGTCAAATGCGCGAGGGCCTTTACTGTTTACCCGCGCTCTATTTAATATCGCTTTACGAAGTTGGCCGCTCACTTCATTGCTGTTAGTTGTAACGCAGCCGATTCCCTCAATAAAGTTTACCGATGCTACCTTTTCAGGGAAGCAGCTCGCAACAACCCCAGCAACCATGGCGCCCATAGAATGGCCAACTAAATGCACTTTCGTTACATCGAGTGACTCAATAAACTTATATACATCATCAACATAATCAATAAAGTAATAATGAGCGTCACTGCTTCGCCAATCAGACAAACCATGGCCAGGAAAATCAAGGCAATACCAACGCTGGTTTAACTGCGCGTTTTGTAACATAGGTATGTAACTATGTGCGTTATCAAGCCAACCATGTAAGGCAATCACAACCTCTTCGCCATGACCAAAGGTTAGGCCATGCATTGCCTGAGTGCCAGTTTGAAAAGAAAAAGGTTGCACAATTACTCCTATTTATTAAGCGTTTCAACTTAAAGGCGTTTATTTATCGTCTGGCTAGTATACAATAATCCTCGCAGTATAAATAAGGGCACAATAATAAGGTTACATCAATGAAATTAAAATTAAGTCTTTTAGCATTATTATGCTCAGCAGGCTCAGTAATGGCTGAATCAGCACCAAAAAACATCATTTATATGATTGGTGATGGTATGGGCCCGGCGTACACAACTGCATACCGTTACTTTAAAGATGATCCAAATACTAAAGTCGTTGACCCAACTGTTTTCGATACTATTTTGCGTGGTATGGCACATACCTACCCTGACGATCATACCTATGTAACAGACAGCGCAGCAGGTGCAACAGCTCTAAGCAGTGGTCATAAAAGTTATAATGGCGCAATTGCCGTTGATACTGATAAAAAACCAGTAAAAACCATGCTTGAGGTTGCTAAAGAGCGCGGCATGACAACAGCACTTGTAGCTACATCGCAAATCAACCACGCTACACCAGCAAGCTTTGCTTCACATAACGAATCACGCCGTAACTACGACGAGATTGCTAACGACTATATCGATAACAAAATCGCGGGTAAATTACCGGTTGATTTAATGTTAGGTGGCGGCACGAAATATTACGTTCGTGAAGACCGTAACCTAGTGGAAGAGTTTAAAGCAGCAGGTTATCAGTACAGCGATGACTTTGCAGCAATGAGTGATTTAAAGCAAGTTCCTGCTCTTGGTTTATTTGCTGAAGTAGGTTTACCGTTTGCGCTTGACGAAAATCCAACCCGCCTTACGCAAATGACAACTAAAGCACTTGATTTACTGGATGGTCAAAACGACAAAGGTTTCTTTGTGATGATCGAAGGCAGCCAAATTGACTGGTGTGGTCATGCAAACGACATCGCATGTGCAATGGGCGAAATGGACGACTTTGCTAAATCGATTGAACAAGCAAAAGCGTATGTAGATAAAAACCCTGATACTCTGCTTGTTATCACTGCCGACCACTCAACAGGTGGCTTAACACTTGGTGCTCATGGTCAATATAAATGGGAAACAGACGTTGTTAAAGGTGTTAAAGCAACAGCTGGCACTATCACAAAAGATTTACTTGAAAGTGATGACTTAAAAGCAGTATGGCAAAAGTATTCTGATATCGAATTCACTGATGCAAACAGCATTAAGCTTAGCCAAGCTAAGAAAATGGGTGATAAAGCACTACTACTTGCAGTAAAAGATATCATCAATCATGCCAGCTTCACGGGTTGGACTACTGGCGGCCACACCGCTATTGATGTACAAGTATTTGCCTATGGTAAACGTGCTGAAGATTTTTACGGTTCGCAAAACAATACTGCGATTGCCGACAAACTGATTGATTATATAAAACAGTAAGTTATATTGAATACTGTCCAATCAAAAAATGCCTAAATATTTTGTTTAGGCTTTTTGTGAATTCAGTTTTAGCTTTTATTAATTTATTCCAATTCGCTAAGCATATACATCAACGCCAATAAGGCTTTGCACTTCGGCACGGCGCTCTAAGTTAGCAAATTCTGTGTAGGTTGAAATAGCGCGACTGGTTTTTGGGTTGCTTGGTTTATCATAAATTGTTTGCTGATAGCTTTGCGACTCAGCTTTAAATTCATCTGCAATAGCAACAGCTTGAGGGCTTGATTTAACATACTCTGTTGACGATTTTTGCTCAGCCGTTTGATCTGATATAGCTTTGGGCTTATCAGTAACGGTATTTTTACGGCTATATTGACCGGGAATGTCACCGGTGTAAAAGCCTGAGCCAATTGGTAAAGTCAAACTCGTAATTCCACATCAAACATGACTAAATTATGTGCCATAACTGACGGGCACGCAAGTCCCGTTATTCTCTCAGTTACTCTCGGCCTGGTAGCTTTTTCCAAGTCACTGTATCACGAACATATTTAGGCTGCGCATTGGCTGCAGTCACCGTTTCACCATTAGCGAATGCCGTACCAACCGAGGCCAGCATGTACTGCGCATCAGGCAGTAAAATATTTTCATTTAAACTTACATTTGCCAGATCTGTAACAAGTGCAGGATAGGTTTTCCAACCCGTACCCACCGCTGCCGCCGCAATTTCAGGTAACGTTAGCAACTCAGGTTTAATAACTTGCTCTTCATCAACCAGCGTCATTAAGCCATTATCATCAGCTTTATAATGAGCGTAATAAATCTCACCCATACGTGCATCAATGGCAGAAAACACATCGCTGGCTTGCTCTTGCTCAAATGCTTGTTGCGCCATCATCTGTAATGTTGATACGCCAATCAAAGGTAAACGTGCGGCATAAGCTAAACCTTGAGCAATCGCAACACTGATACGCACGCCCGTAAAACTACCCGGCCCTTGACCAAAACCAATCACATCTAAATCGGTTAGCTTACATTGCGCCTTTGCGAGTAACTCATCAATTAAAGGCAAAATCTTTTGGCTGTGCTGCTGTGGGCACTCTTCAAAATGATGAAATGTTTGCCCTTGATAATGAAGCACCAGCGATAAAGCTTCAGTTGATGCATCTAAGGCAAGAATATTGTGTTTAATCATCTAAGTTACTCTAATTGATCTGTTCTAAAAACGCGTTTGCCATTGCTAAGTCGCGCGTGCGGCGCATAGGTGGCAAACTTTTTAAAAATACTTGGCCGTAATGGCGTGTTACTAAGCGGTTATCGCAAATAACCAGCACACCTTTATCTTTACTATCGCGAATAAGTCGCCCTACCCCTTGCTTTAATGCAATGACCGCTTGAGGTAATTGAATATGTGCAAATGGGTCTTTGCCTTGTAACTGGCAATCTTGCATTTTTGCTTGCAATAATGGGTCATCAGGTGCGGCAAACGGCAATTTATCAATGATAACACAACTTAATGTGCTGCCTCTAACATCTACGCCTTCCCAAAATGAGGCTGTGCCGAGTAAAACGGCATTACCGTGACGGGTAAACTTCTCAAGGATAATGCGTTTAGACATTTGCCCTTGCATATACACCGGATAATCCATTTGTGTGGTTAAACCTTCGGCCACTAAGTGCATCATACGATAGCTAGTAAAGAGCACAAAACAGCGACCTTTTGCTGATTTAATCAATTCAAGGGTCAGCTTGATAATAGCATGGGGCATATTATTCGCATGAGACTCTGGTAAGTAGCGCGGCAAACAAAGTAGTGCTTGTTGTTGGTAATCAAACGGACTTTCAACAATCATGCTTTGCGTTGGTTTTAAACCAAGGCTAGCGTTAAAGTGTTCTAATTCGTTATCGACCGATAGAGTCGCCGATGTAAACACAAAACCTGCTCCTGTGTCTTTCATCATCTGAGCGAATTTAGCCGATACATTGAGTGGTGTAATGTTTACCGTTAGGTATCGGCGAGTGGTTTCGTACCAATAACTATAGCCCGTTTGGGCTGTATCAAATACCCGCTCTAACTGACCTTTAAAGGCCAGCGTACGCTCAAACGGATGCTCTATTTTTTCGCTACGATCTAAGCATAACTTTAATACTTGGTATAAAAAGTCGAGGTCGCTAATGACCCGGTGCAGTGCTGCACAAATATCTTTATCAGCCAGCTTTTCACGCCAATCACCACGGCTACCATCAACCCCAAACTGCAAGCGTAAATCTGCCACGCTAGTTTCTAACTTGTTGAGAGTTTTGCCTAATTGCAGCATATCAGGGATATCGGCACGGTAAATTGCTCGTAAGTCATTAATTAAATCCACCAGCTTTTTGGTGCTAACACTTTCACCAAAATAGTCACTGGCAATTTCACTGAGCTGATGAGCCTCATCAAAAATATAGGCGTCTGCCGTAGGCATTAATTCAGCAAAGCCTGTGTCTTTTACAGCCATATCTGCAAAAAATAAATGATGGTTGATCACCACCACGTCAGCTTCCATGGCATTTAAGCGGGCTTTACGAATATAGCAATCTTGAAAATCGGGGCACTCTTTACCCAAACAGTTATCAGCAGTTGAGCTAACATAAGGCAGTACCTTGGCGTCTTCTTCTATGCCAATACAATCTGCTAAATCGCCTGAACGGGTTTCACTTGCAAACTTTGCCACCATCGCGAGTTGATGCATTACATCAGGATCATCTGTTGGAACATGCGCAACATGCTGACTTAAACGATAGGTACACAAATAATTCGCACGTCCTTTTAAAAGGGCGACTTTTTTAGTGGCGCTCAGTGCTTTGACTAAGTTGGGTAAATCACGGTGGAACAACTGCTCTTGTAATGCTTTTGAACCCGTTGAGATGATGGTTTTGCCTTTTGATTTTAACGCAGGCGCTAAGTAAGCATAGGTTTTACCCGTGCCTGTGCCCGCCTCAACCACTAATTGGTGACGTTTTTTTAAGGCATCGTCAACTGCAACAGCCATGTCAATTTGTGGCTGCCGAGGAGTATATCCATCAAGAGAAAGTGCAAGGGGGCCAGTGGCACTGAAAAGTTGTTTGATAAACTTCGCCAATAGATTAAAAGTGATGGGCAGATTTTACGTAACTGACTTGCCAAGGGCAAGACTAAATGAGGAAGCAAGGCTTCCTCATGGTTAAAAGTATGATTGGGTTTAAATCATTGTCCTTGAATCGTTAATGTAACGCCCGATGCAGCTCGGTAACCTTGTAAATCTATGTACCAAGTACCACTTTGTGGGTTATCAAATTGACAACTTTCTTCGTTACCATTTTTGTACGGCCGACAAAGATAATTTGAGCTTGTTGACGCTGAGCCATAGTTAACATACAAATCAGCATCACCACTACCGCCAGAAATAGTCATCGTTAAGTTACTTAGGCCTGCCGGTATTTGTTGAGTAAAGCGCTGCCAACTTCCGGTAGCCACACTCACGTCTGTCTCAGTTCGGTCAACGTTTTCGCCGCCACCTGAGGTGCTATAACTTCCCGTGAGTGACACATTCGAAATCTCATTCCACGCTTCAACCATGACATGATACTTGCCAGTTTGAACTGACGAGATCAAACAACTTTCATTACTTGTAGAGGTTGTGCTTTTACAATCAAAGTCCTGTAAGGTCGGCTTACTACCAAATTTAACGTATAAATCGGCATCGCCCGAGCCGCCCTCAGTTACAAACTCAAGGTTACTACTCATTGCAGGTACATCAAGTGTAAAGAATAACTGCTCTTTTGCTGCGCCCGACAAACCTGTTTTAGCTACGCCATTTTCAAGCTGATTAGTCGGCTCAGTTACCACATCACCAGCGTTCTTTGCCATTTCAGCAACATAGCTCGCTGCCAATTTTGCAAATTTACTCGCGTGAGCCGCATCAAATTGGGCATCATTTGATGTGTGGATCAAAGGGTTGATATCACTCATTGTTGATTCAAATGGCATTGAGGCGGCAAACCCTTGTTGATACCAAGAGGCATGATCTGAGCAGCCATAACCACATTGATCAAAGCCATAACTCACTGTGGGCTGGTAAGCATCGAGCAACTGCGATAAATACTGATTTTGCGACGAGTTTGTGTAATCGGTCATCATCACAATATCTGTGCTGCTGCCGTTATTACCAGTCATATCAAACTGCACCATGCCTACCACATTCTTACCCTGTGTTTTATAACTTTGGGCAATATCTTTTGAGCCCCTAAGACCCACTTCTTCAGCGGCAAACCCCATAATTTGAATGGTTCGCTGAGGTTTGTAGTTATTTTCCACAATCGCTTTTAAGGTTTGTGTGAGCACTGCAATACCAGAGGCATTATCATCTGCACCAGGTGCTCGACCATTACTTGGATTAGACTGATTGATTGAGTCTAAATGACCACCAATAACGACGATTTCATCTGCTTTTTCTGCACCAGGAATGGTCACAATAACTGATGATTGCGAAAAGCTATGGTTAAAATACTCAACGCTTATATCACTGCGGCTACTGGCTATTTGCTGCCAATGGCTCTTTAACCAATCAGCTGCATCAACACCACTTTGCACTGAATAATATCGGTTATGAAAGTTCATCATGCTATTAACCGTATCGCTCAGTTCGCTACTATCAATCGATGATATTAGTGCGTTAACTGTCGCGGCATTATCAATACTATAGTTAACAAGGTTCGCATTCATAGCTGCCTGAGATACAGCATTTAATTGCTGAGTATAGAGCTCTGCATCTGCTAATGAGTCATGGGCTACAAAACCACCGCAGCGATGATAGTTATCGTGCATAAACTCACTTAATCCAGCGATATCCTGCTTGTTAACGCGCATAAAATTAACTTGATTCAAAGCCGATTTTTGCATCGCAAAATTGCTGCTTTGTTTACGTTTACTCAGTGTATCTTGTTGAAAGTGCTTTGCAGCAAGGGCATCAATGGTGACCCAAATTGTTTCGTCTTGCGCTGCATAACTTAGTTGGCTCAGTGACAGTGTGGCAAAGCCCACTAAGCACTGTGTTAGGCGGGTTGTCATAATCAATCCTTTTATGATGTGTATATTAATAAAAATAAAAAAAAGGGAGCCGAAGCTCCCTAAAAGGGTGGCTAGTTAGCCGAAATGGTGAGAGTTACACCACTTGCAGCCCGATAGCCGCGAAGGTCGATATACCAAGTACCCGCTTGTGGGTTTGTAAATGTGCAGGTTTCACTATTGCCGTTTTTATAAGGACGGCAGTCATAGCTCGATGTTGTCGATTGCGAACCAAAGTTCACATATAAGTCAGCATCACCAGAGCCACCAGAAATAGTCACATCAAGTGATGAATAACCCGCATCTAGGTCTTGCGTGAAACGAGTCCAGCTATTTGTGCCAACACTTAAGTTAGACTCAGTACGGTTAATTGGTGTTACACCACCACCGCTGCCCGAATCAAAGCTACCTGTAAGTGATACACCTGAAATTTGATTCCACGCTTCTACCATTACGTAGTAAGTACCCGCTTGCACATTGCTAATAGCGCAGCTTTCTGTGCTAGTAGATGAAGTGCTTTTACAATCAAAGTTGCTTAGTGTTGGTTTTGCGCCGTACATAACGTAAAGGTCTGCATCACCACTTCCACCAGTTGTATTGAATTGTAAATTCGTTGCGTCTGCTGGCACCTCAAGAGTAAAGAACATTTGATCTTTCGCCGCACCACTGATCCCTGTGCGTGCAACGCCATTGGTTAGCTCTTCATCACCGCCCGGAGGTGGCTCAGTTGTGCCACAGCTACTACCCGCACTTAAGCTCGAAGTCACACCAACCGCCGCAAGTGCCGCTTGAACATCGGCTGGGTCATAGCTTAAATCACAGGCTGCATCCATCACGCCGTTACCTGCTAAATCCCAATTTGTGCTGGCAGTCCAGTAAAGTTGGTTAGCGCGTGCCATCACAACAAATGCCTTTTGCGTATCCCAACCTGGTGTGGTTGCAAGGTTATAAAATGCCTTGTTGAATACACCTGAGCTGTAGTGCACATCCATACCAGAGTAGTAATTGTTTTGATGATCAATTGAGCTACCATCTTGGGTTGGGTTATTCATGTAACGTAATGCACCGTTACCTTTAAAGATCTCCTGACCCACTAACCAGTCATTTGAGCCTTTCATGTAAAACTCGGCCGCTTCACCTGCCATATCAGAGAACGCTTCATTCAAACCACCTGATTTGCCAGAATAAACGAGGCCTGAGTTTTGCTCGGTAAAACCGTGGCTTACTTCATGCGCTGATACGTCAAGACTTACCAGTGGATAGAAGGTATTTTGACCATCACCAAAGGTCATAGCACTACCATCCCAAAACGCATTTTCGTAATTACTGCCGTAATGAACGCGCATTTGCAATTGGAAAGTTAATGGCGCAGTACCGACCCAATCGTTATACATATTAAAAATTACGTTACCGAAATAATGCGCATCATTTAAAGGCGAGTACGCACCGTTAATTTCTTTAAAGGTATTTTCTGGGCATGTAAACGAATATGCTGTCGAACCACTTGTACCACCATTTAGGTTAATGGTTTTTACATTGGTGTTGTTCATCGTACAAGTGCTGCCCGACTGAGCAACATCTAGGCTGTCAAAATCAGTACCATAAATGTACTTACCCGTTTTTAAGTTACCACCTGGGCCTGTTGCACTGGCATGTTGTAAGTTATCGAAGCTAAATAAAACTTCACCGCTGTTAGCATCAATAATTTGATACGGACGAGATGGGTTGTCGCCATACGTCACATAAGATACTTCATACACGAGGTGTGCAACACTGTCTTCATCTAGCCAAATAGCTAAACGTGATTGTTCATTATGCTTTTTTAACCCAACTGATTTAATTGCAGCCGGTGAGTTAGCAAGGCCTTTTGCCATTGCTTTTTTCTTGTTTAGTGCCGGAGACACTGAGTCGATGTCGGCGGCAATATCATACACCGCTGCACCATGTGCGCGCTTTAATTGGCCATTACCATCAAATGTAAGGCTAACCGTATCGCCGATAACAGGTAGACCTTGATACATCTGCTGATAACGGCGCGTGGTGTTGCCGTTACTGGTTTTGATTTCTTTTAATACAACTAAATCATTCCCTGCACCTAAACCAACTAACTGATTTGGATTTGCACTCAATACTGATGATGCATTGGTTTGCAAAGCTTGGTTAATCCCTGTTTGTTCGTTTAGGTATTTCTTGTTCGCAGCTACTGCACTTGTTGCTTGAGTCAAAGCAAAAGCAGCAAGAGTTGCTAATGTGATTTTAGATAAATTCACGTTTACGCTCCGTTAGATTGTTATGTATTTAATATTTTCCTAGTAACCGGACTGCACTGTTCCCGATTAGTGACCAGCCTAGGTTGAATGGAGCGAAATTGAAAATGAAACAAAAAATTTACAAATAAAGTATTAGCTCTAAATTAAAAATCTATAATTAACAGCAAGATAAGAAGTGTTAAGTTTATTAATTGTTAACAGACTAACTTGAAGTGTAAATTTATTGATACAAAATAATAACATTTAATAAACATTTGTACCTTTTATTTGTTTTTTATTTTGCTCACCTCATTATTTGTGATTCACAGCTAAAAGGCTTAGATATCTATAAAAAAGCCTGGGTACATAACTTGCAGTAATAGCAAGTATCTAAGGTTTAAGGACTAAGCATGATTACTGAACTGATACAAAACGAATGGCTAAATGAGCCATGGCTGGTCGTCATTGGTGGTACTATATTAGCCGCCACAGCATTGTTTTTATTAAAGTTTGTAATCATCTATTGCTTAAAAAAATGGACCCAACGAACCGACTTTGTGTTCGACTCGTTACTGGTTGATTCACTCTCTACACCATTGACTTTATGCACAATGATGGTGCTTGTGATCATTTTTGGTCAGTTATTAAACACCACCGGCTTTATGGCTGAGCACCCCTTACCTATTGCGGCCACCGCTAAAGCCATTTGTATTTTTGCCTTAGTGTTATTTTTAGACCATTTCTTATTTGGCACCGTTGATTATTACAGTGCCCGCTCGGTAGTGGTTTCGAATAGTCATAGCATCATTAAAGGCTTGATCCGCTGTGCAATTGTGTGTGTTGGCTTATTGGTGTTATTAGGCACGTTAGGCATATCAATCACCCCGATTATTGCCTCATTGGGCATTACCTCTCTTGCCGTCGCTTTGGCTTTGCAACCGACACTCGAAAATTTCTTTTCTGGCGTTCAGTTGGTGATTGATAAACCGATTCGGGTCGGCGACTTTATAGAACTTGAAAGTGGCGACCAAGGTTTTGTTGAAAAAATTGGATGGCGCTCAACCTGGGTAAAAATGTTGCCGAACAACATGATAGTCATTCCCAATAGTCAGCTGTCTAAATCACGCATCATTAACTATTTTTACCCAGAAAAAGAACTCAGCGTCCCCGTTGAAGTGGGTGTTCATTATGGCTCTGATCTTGAAAAAGTTGAGCAAGTTACGCTGGATGTTGCTAGGCAGATTTTAAAAAGCCATAAATGGGGCGTCGATGATTACGAGACATTTGTGGTATTTCATACTTTTGATCAATCAAGCATTAATTTTACCGTGATGTTAAGAGCAAAAGAGTACTTTAACCGTTTTTGGGTAAAATCAGCTTTTATTAAAGCATTACACCAACGTTACGCAGAAGAAGGAATTGTTATTCCTTACCCAATAAGAGCTATTAATACTAGCCAAGAATCAGCCCATTTAAAACAGGCTGATTGACCTAACTGAACTTATCATAATTGCGCTTTCGTCAGGTTTGTTTTGTCTCTTTTGAGACATTATTAACAGCGATTATACATATGCAATCAGCGCCTTAAATTTTTACTCTAAAATGTCATAAAAATCGCATAAACACTGTGACATAGCTATTTTAGAGGCGTACTATATGCGGCCAGAAAGTGACTGCTTTCTGCGTCTTGTTATACAAATATTTAAGGTCAAACAATGAATGCTTGGTACCTCATTTGTTTTCTTTCAGCATTAGCTATTTTTATTGCTTTTGCTAACCAATACATCCTCAAAATGCAAACCACGATTGCTATAACAACTGGCTCTGTTGTTATTTCCTTACTACTTATTCTTGCCGTTAAAATGCTTGGCGATACCACCGCCCTCGAAATGACCCAAATTGTCTCTAGTATCAACTTTAATCAGTTGCTATTAAAAGGCATGCTAGGCTTTTTACTATTCGCAGGTGCGCTAGAAATCAACTTAGCAGCCCTTCGTAAGCAACGGTGGGAAATTACCGCATTAGTGTTATTTTCAACCATTACCTCAACGGTCATTGTCGGTTACTTAAGCTATTATTTGTTTGCTTTTGTTGGCTGGCCAGTGCCGTTTATTTACTGCTTATTGTTTGGTGCTTTAATCAGCCCAACCGATCCGATTGCAGTGTTAGCCATTATTAAACAAATGCGAGCCCCAGAAGGTATTTCTGTGCAAGTTGAAGGTGAGTCTTTGTTTAATGATGGTATTGGTTTGGTGATTTTCACAACGATATTTTCAGTGGCCTTTTATGGCACCGAAGCCACCTTTACTGACGTTGCTGAATTGTTCTTAGTTGATGCAATTGGCGGTATCGTGTTTGGTCTCGTGATTGCGTTAGTCGGGCATTTTTTAATTATTAATAGCCGCGATGTGAACATTCGTTTGCTACTAACCCTGACCATTCCAACAGCCGGCTTTGCAGCAGCGAATATTTGGGAAATCTCAGGTGCGCTTGCTATGGTCACCAGTGGTATTTTACTTGGCAATATTACTCGTTCAAAAGCAACAGAGCGTACGGGGCCTGAAGATACTCGCTACGTGAAAGACTTTTGGCATGCCACCGATAGTTTTTTAAACGCCTTGCTGTTTTTGATCATCGGTATGCTCATCGTCACCATGCCTATTACTCTTGAAGAAATTGGCTTAGGTTTACTGATGGTACCTGTGGTGTTGCTTGCTCGATTTGTGAGTGTAGGTGCGCCATTTGTATTCTTTAAAAAGTATCGCCAATACGATAAGCACTCAGTGAAAATACTCACTTGGGGTGGCTTAAGGGGTGGTTTAGCGCTGGCAATGGCAGCTGCTATCCCACGCGATCAAGTAATGATTGCAGGCTCAGACCTTCACAACCTAATTGTTATTGTCACCTACGTGGTCGTGATCTTCTCGATTATCGTACAAGGTTTAACAATTTCGCCGCTGATCCAAAGTAGTATTCAATCGGCAGAAGCAAAAAATTAAGCGCTGCTTTTTACTTTAAAGGCTCGATTATCGAGCCTTTTTTTGTGCTTTATCGGCATACATTCGCGCGTCTGCAACAGACAGCAACTTAGTCAGCGAGCAAGGCTGCTGATCAGAAAAATCGGCAATGCCATAAGAAAAGCCAAGTTCAACTTGGTTATTGAAGCTATTAGGTAAATCACTGAATGACAACAACAAGCGCTGCAATATGGTATCGCATTCGCTGGTATTTAAATCTGTAAATAAAATCACAAACTCATCACCGCTCAAACGTGCAAATAAATCCGCTTTGCGGCAACAACTTTCTAGCAATCCAGCAAAATCTTTTAGTACTCTATCGCCCGCAGCATGACCAAATTTATCGTTAATTGCTTTAAAATTATCTAAATCAATAAACACTAATTTTGCTTTTAAATGCTGGCGAATACATAAATCAAGGTAATGCTCTGCAGTACTAATGAAACCGCGACGATTAGGCAATAAAGTAAGCTCATCGGTAGTTGCTAACTGCATGATTGCAAACTCTCGCTCAACGATTGCAGCAAAGTCTTGTAAGGCTTTGATTTCTTGTTTGTTAAAACTGCGTGGTTGATGATCGATAAGGCACAAAGTACCAATCCTATTTCCTGATTTTAGTGTAATTGGGCATCCCGCATAAAAGCGAATGTTTGGGTCTCCCATTACCAGTGGGTTATCAGCAAAGCGCTTATCGTTTAAGGCATTTTCAACCACTAGGGGGTCTTTGTATAAAATTGCATGGGCGCAAAATGAAATGTCTCTTGCGGTCTCTGTCACATCTAGCCCCACACATGACTTAAACCACTGTCGATGCTCGTCAATTAAGCTAATAACACAAATTGGTACAGAGAAAAATTGCTGGGCAAGGCGAGTGATTCGGTCAAAGGCGGGTTCACTTTGAGAGTCTAAAACATCTAATGAGCGAAGCTCTTCAAGCCTAGCTTGCTCATTTAATGGCACTGAGGGTCGCTCCATTGAATTGCCTTGAAAGTTACAACACAAGTGTCTCTTAACGTTAGCAGAAAAAACCACACAATTGCATAAATACAAATTCTTATATGAAGTATTAAGCCCATGTATCTAGGTGTTTATTACCCTCTTCATCTTCTTCAATAGCATTTTTACTGTTTTTATCGCCATTTTCAGCGGCTTTTTTGCGGCGCTCTATTTCACGTTTTTGACGCTTTTCAAGCTCAATTCGCTGCACGTTCGCGTCTTTTATACCCGCAATATGAAACGCACCTTTACTTTCCAACTGTAAGCGCGAAATTCGACCTAAAAAGGGGATCATGATATCCATTTGCACCTCCTGTTGTACCTACTACCCAACCATTATATATCGGCAGTTATAAGATATACTTTAATTTCGCAAAAAAATACTTGCCAAAGATTAGCAAAGCATGTTTATCTATATACGTAACTTATTTAAACAGATATACGCACTGGTTAACACAAACGAGTGCAATACAGGAAAAATTATGCGCTTCAATCTGACAACTATCCATCATCACCATCATTCACCGGAATAGCCTGTCAGGTTTTTCGCTGAGAGGTTATTCCTAAAAGGAACCTCTGGCGAGTAATCAACCAAATTATTTATTTTCGCCCTGAGGTTCCCTCGGGGTTTTTAGTTTTTGAATTAAAGGAAAATGAATAATGAGCAATACCAATCGTTTACGAATCGCCATCCAAAAAGGCGGCCGCTTATCAAAAGACTGCCAAGAGTTACTAAAGCAACTTGGTGTTAAATTAAATCTTCGTGAACAACGTTTAATCGCACACTCTACCAACATGCCAATTGATGTACTTCGTGTACGCGATGACGATATTCCGGGCCTAGTTATGGACGGTGTGTGTGACCTAGGTATCGTTGGTGAAAACGTACTTGTTGAAGTACAAGCCGAACGCGAACGCCAAGGCGTGGCATTCGAGGTAAATAAACTTTCTAAACTTGATTTTGGTTACTGCCGCCTAGCACTTGCATGGCCACAAGAACTTGGTCCACAAGATAAAAGCTGGTTTGAAGGTAAACGCATCGCCACTACTTACCCAGAAATCTTAAGCCAATACCTAAAACGCGAAGGCATCAATGCAAGCACAGTAATGTTAACAGGTTCTGTTGAAGTTGCACCGCGTGCTGGTTTAGCTGATGCAATCTGTGACCTAGTGTCTACTGGCGCAACGTTAGAAGCAAACGGCTTAATGCAAGGCGACACTATCTTAGAATCAAATGCATGTTTAATTCAAAACAAAGACCTTACTGATCAAAGCAAACTTGATTTAATCAACACGTTAATGCCGCGTTTACGTGGTGTGCGCCAAGCAAAAGAAAGTAAATACATCATGCTACACGCACCAAAAGCAAAGCTTGATGAAGTATGCGACTTACTACCAGGCACAGGCCAACCAACTCTACTATCGCTTGCAGGTAGCGACGATTATGTAGCACTACACATGGTTAGCAGCGAAACCCTTTTCTGGGAAACAATGGAACAGTTAAAAGCACTGGGTGCCAACTCAATTCTTGTTATGCCAATTGAAAAAATGATGGAGTAATTATCCATGTTTCGCTGGAATGAGGAAAATCAACAAGCACAGCAGGCGGTACTTACCCGCCCTGCTGTTACTGCAAGTAAAGAGGTTGAAGCAATATGCATCGACATCTTAAATGCAGTTAAAACTGAGGGTGACGCAGCGTTATTAAAGATGGCAAAAGAGTTTGATAAGCGCGAAACACCTCGCTTATTAGTGCCAGTTGAAGAAATAAACCAAGCTGAGCAGTTATTATCAAACGAGTTAAAAGCAGCCATCGAAACGGCCTATGCCAATGTAAAACGTTTTCACCAAGCACAATTACCAAAAGACATTAAGTTAACAACGCAACCTGGCGTATTGTGTGAACTTAAATATCAAGCCATTGAAGCGGTGGGTATTTACGTGCCAGGTGGCAGTGCGCCATTGCCATCGTCAGTGATCATGCAAGGGGTGCTTGCACAGTTAAGTGGCGCAAAAACCGTTGTGCTTACTACACCTGTGAAAGCCGACGAAACCATCAACCCTGCCATTTTATATGCAGCAAAACTATGTGGTATTAAAACCATTGTAGAAAGTGGCGGCGCAGGTGCCATTGCAGCGATGGCATACGGCACAGAGTCAGTGCCAAAAGTGAACAAAATTTTTGGCCCAGGAAATAGCTTTGTTACTATGGCAAAACAACTTGTTGCGCAAACTATTCCGGGCATGGCGATTGATATGCCAGCAGGCCCTTCTGAAGTGCTAGTGATTGCTGATGAGCGTGCAAACCCTGAGTTTATTGCGGCAGATTTATTATCGCAAGCGGAGCACGGCGCTGATTCGCAAGTTATTTTACTATGTAATAGCGAACGCATCATTGAAAAAACACAGCAAGCTTTAACAGAGCAGCTAGCAAAATTAAGTCGTAAAGACACTGCCGAGCAAGCTCTTGCAAACTCAAGCTTGATATTAGTGGACTCGGTTGAACAAGCCTTTGCGGTGTCTGCCGAATATGGTCCTGAGCACCTTATTTTACAACTTGCTGATGCGCAGCCTTTTTTAAGCTTGGTTAAAAATGCTGGCTCAGTATTTGTAGGTGATTACACCCCGGAGTCTGCCGGTGACTATGCATCTGGCACGAACCACGTACTACCAACGTATGGTTACAGCGCGACCTATTCGAGCTTAAACTTACTGGACTTCTTTAGAACTTACACAGTGCAAACCATCAGCAAAAATGGCTTACGTGAATTATCTAAAGCAATATTACCTTTGGCCGCAGCAGAGGGGCTTGATGCTCACGCCAATGCTGTTTCAATTCGTCTTGAGGCTATGAACAATGAGCGATAATTCAAAAATAATGACACTGTTGCCAGAGAACATTGCAGCGCTTACAGCCTACAGTTCAGCTAAAAGTGAAAAACTAACAGGCACTACTTGGTTAAATGCCAACGAAAGCCCGTATTCACGTACGCCAAATATCAATTTAGCTGATTTAAACCGCTACCCAGATCCGCAGCCTCAGCAAGTGATCAATCGTTACGCTTGCTATGCTAATTTAGAGCCAGAGCAAGTACTGATGACTCGCGGTGCTGATGAGGGTATTGAACTATTAGTACGTACTTTTTGTAGCCCAGCTAAAGATAGCATTGCACTCTTTTTGCCAACTTACGGCATGTACAAAGTAACAGCTGATACCCACAACATTGCGATTAACGGTTTAACTCAAGAGCTGTTATTAAAAGGCACGGTTGATGAGGTTGTAACTGCGGTTGCTGATTCAAAGCTGGTGTTTATTTGTAATCCAAATAACCCTACCGGCAGCATGACAAGCCTAGACAAAATCAGAAAAATCACTCAACAACTTGCGGGTAAAGCGATTGTAGTGGTGGATGAAGCTTATATAGAATTTTGCCCAGAACAAACAGCGGCAAGCCTGATCAACGAGTTTAGTAACCTTGTGGTGCTAAGAACCTTATCAAAAGCATTTGCACTAGCGGGTTTAAGAACAGGCTTCACATTAGCCAACAGCGAGCTACTTGCGCCTATTCGTAAAGTGATTGCGCCTTACCCTGTATCAACCGTGGTGGCGAGCATTGCAGCAGACGCATTAAGTAGTGACAACATCGCTTCAATGCGCCGTCAGGTGACGATTCTAAATAGCTTAAAAAGCAAACTAAAAAATTGGCTTGAGCAATCACCTGCTGTTATCAAAGTACTGAGCGGTGAAGGTAACTTTGTCACTTTAAAATTAAAAGACAAACAATCATTTAATATCGCACTTGAGCAAGGACTCGTAATGCGTGCCTTCACCTTATATGGCGAAGATGATTGGTTACGAATTTCTATCGGTAACGAGCAAGAACTAGAACAAGTAAAAGTTTGGTTAGATGGCTTATCACTGACCAGCAAAACAGTAGAACAGGAATTATCATGAGCAACCCATATTTATTTATTGACCGCGATGGCACGATTATCGAAGAGCCTATCACCGACAAACAGGTTGATAGCCTAGAAAAATTAGTGTTTTTGCCAAATGTGATCCCTGCTCTATTACAACTTCAAGCGGCAGGTTACCGCCTTGTTATGGTATCTAATCAAGATGGTTTAGGCACTGATAGCTTCCCAACGGCTGATTTTGATATTGCTCAAGACAAGATGATGGATATCTTAAATAGCCAAGGGATTAAATTTGATGAAGTTCTGATCTGCCCTCACTTTGATGAACAAAATTGTGACTGCCGTAAACCAAAAACTGGCTTACTTACTGAGCTTATGCGCTCGGGTAAAGTCGATTTAGCACGCTCATTTGTGATTGGTGACCGCCAAACTGATATTGGACTTGCCAATAACTTATGTTGTGAAGGCATTTTGTATGACGGCAGCTGGGATGCCATTGTCACTAAGCTGACAACCGCGGACCGTGAAGGCCGCGTCACTCGCAACACCAAAGAAACACAAATCGATGTGCAAGTTAATTTAGACCAAACAAAAAATGGCGAAATTAGCACTGGCCTTGGCTTTTTCGATCACATGCTTGACCAAATTCGTACACACGCCAATATCGGACTTAATATTCAAGCCACTGGCGACTTACACATTGATGAGCACCACCTAGTTGAAGATATCGGCATTGCACTTGGCCTTGCCCTTAAACAAGCGCTAGGTACAAAAACGCAAATTGGTCGCTATGGTTTTGCACTCCCTATGGATGAATGTAAAGCAGAAGCGCAAATTGACTTATCAGGCCGTGCCTCATTTGTATTAAACGCCGATTTTAGCCGTGAAAAAGTGGGCGACTTAGACGTGCAAATGGTTGAACACTTCTTTAAAAGCTTAAGTGATAATGCCGCCATGAGCCTTATTTTGTCGGTTAGCGATGGTAATTGTCATCACCAAGTTGAAGGCCTTTTTAAAGCGTTTGCAAGAGCACTTCGCGCTGCGATTGCAAAAGATGCCTCGCAACAAACAGCAAGCTCTAAGGGGTGTTTATGATTGCCATAATTAATACCGGTTGTGCCAACATTAACTCTGTTCGTTTTGCCTTTGAACGCTTAGGTGAAAAACCAGAGGTGATCACCTCACCTGAACAACTAAAAGGCTTTGAACGTGCGATTTTACCTGGTGTAGGCCATGCTTCCGTTGCCATGAAACGCTTAAAAGACGGTGGTTGGCAGCAAGCAATTGATGAATATCAACGCCCGCTGATGGGCATTTGTTTAGGCATGCAATTACTTTGTGATAGCACAGAAGAAGGCAATGTCGATTGCCTTGGCAAAATTCCGGGTGTTGTTAAGCACTTAGATGTGGGTACATTAACTTCTCCACACATGGGTTGGAACGACCTAAGCGTACTAAAAGAGCATGCCCTTACCAAAGGGTTATCGGCGCAAGATCAAGTGTACTTTGTGCATAGCTTTGCTCACACCGTGAACGATGCCACCCTTGTTAGCGGTGAATACGGGCAAGCTTTTTCAGCGATTGTTGCTAAAGATAACTACGCAGGCATGCAATTCCACCCTGAGCGAAGCGCCAAAGTAGGCACGCGACTTTTACAAAACTTTTTAGATTGGCAGCTGTAAGCGCAGCAGAAAATAAGAGAAATAAACGTGATTATTCCAGCACTCGATGTATTACAAAACCAAATTGTGCGCTTATATCAAGGTAAGTATGATACAGCACAATTTTACCCTTACGAACTTGGCGCACGCTTACAAGAGTACGCAAATAGCGGCGCAGGCAAACTGCACCTCGTTGATTTAGAGGGCGCGCGCGATCCAAATAAAAAACAGTGGCAGCATATTCAAGCTGCAACCAAAGCGCTTAATGTACCTTATCAAGTCGGTGGCGGTATTCGCTCTGAGCAAGATGTTGCTGACTGGCTTGAAGCCGGAGCTAACCAAGTCGTGATTGGCTCAATGGCCGTTGAAAAACGTGAGCAAGTACAGGCTTGGATTGAAAAATTTGGCAGTGAACACTTTGTTATCGCACTAGATGTTAATAAAACTGACAACGGCTGGGCACCAGCAACACATGGTTGGTTAAGTGAATCTGAGTTTGGCTTGTTCGAACTTGTTGATTTTTACGTGGCACTTGGTGTGGTTGATTTTCTGTGTACTGACATCAGTAAAGACGGCACCATGACCGGTCCTTCGTTTGCACTTTATGAAGATTTAACCAACCACAATAGCGAGATTAAAGTTCAAGCATCAGGCGGTGTAAGTTCACTGGATGATATTGCAAAGCTGAAAAAACTGGGCGTTGGCGGTGTTATCTTAGGTAAATCATTACTCGATGGTGCCTTTAATGTTGAGGAGGCGTTAGCATGTTATCAAAACGCATAATCCCTTGTTTAGATGTAAAAGACGGCCAAGTCGTTAAAGGTGTTAAATTTAAAGGCCATGAAGTGGTTGGTGATATTTTAACGCTTGCCAAGTCTTACAGCGATGCCGGTGCGGATGAGCTGGTGTTTTATGAAATCAGTGCCAGCGTCGAAAAACGCCTACTTGATGTCAATTGGGTAGAGAACATTGCGCGCCACATTGATATTCCATTTTGTGTGGCGGGCGGCATTAAATCTGTTGCTGATGCAGCACGTGTTTTAGAACGTGGCGCAGATAAAATCAGTATTAACAGCCCTGCAATTGCTCGCCCTGAGCTTATCAAAGAATTACACGATGAGTTTGGTAAACAATGCGTGGTTGTGGGTATTGATAGCTTTTATGATGAAAACACCGGCGAGTATTTAGTGTACCAGCTGACTGGCGACCCAAATGCATCAAGCCGTACTCGCTATAAAACCGAAGAATGGGTTAAGCGCGTGCAAGACCTAGGCGCTGGTGAAATCGTGCTCAACTGCATGAATCAAGATGGTGTACGAAAAGGCTACGACAATGTTCAGCTATCAAAAATGCGTTCACTGTGCGATATTCCTCTGATTGCATCGGGTGGCGCAGGGACTATGCAAGACTTTGTTGATGTGTTTCAACAAAGCCAAGTTGATGGCGCGCTCGCTGCCAGCGTATTTCACAAGAACGTCATTGATATTGGCGAACTAAAACAATTTTTAACTGATAATAATGTAGCGGCAAGACTATGCAATTAACCAAAGACACTCTTTCTCAAGTCGATTTTGCCAAAAGCGAATTGATCCCAGCTATCGTGCAAGACGCACGCTCTGGTGTGATTTTAATGCAAGGCTTTATGAATCAAGACGCATTAGCTGCCACTTTCGACAAACAAAAAGTAACCTTTTACTCGCGTTCTAAAGAGCGCTTATGGACTAAAGGCGAAACATCAGAAAACTACCTTGAAGTAGTTTCGGTGCACACTGACTGTGATTACGACTCACTATTAGTACTGGCAAACCCACTTGGGCCAACATGCCATCTAGGCACACAAAGCTGCTTCGGCGATGATGCTAAACCTAGCTTGTCGTTTTTAGCTGAACTTGAACAAGTGATTGTTTCGCGTAAAGACGATGACCCAAGCAAAAGCTACACTGCGTCTTTGTTTGCAAAAGACTTAAGCCGTAGTTGCCAAAAAGTGGGTGAAGAAGGCGTTGAAGTTGCCCTTGCAGCCATGAAACATGACAACGATGAATTAACCAATGAATCAGCAGACTTACTGTATCACTTAACCGTGTTATTACAGCGCCAAGGGCTATCATTGGCTGATGTGGTGAGCTGTTTACAAGGCCGCCATAAGTAATCAATATAGAGTGTGGTATCTAAATACCGCACTCTATTGCTGTTTTAATGCTTCTAACACAATTTTAAATGCCGGAGACGGTTGCCTACGGCTTGGGTAATACAAATAATAACCGGGAAATGCGGGGCACCAATCAGCCAACACTTTAATTAAATTACCATTTTTTATATGCTCACCAAACTCTTCTTCAGGTAGAAACGCAATACCTAACCCCTGTAACGCCGCCTCAACAATATGATGAGAGGTATTAAAGATTAATTGACCGCGTACATTCACATTGAGCTCCTCCCCCTCTTTTTCAAACTCCCACGCATATAAACCGCCATGAGTCGGAAAGCGAATGTTGATACAATTATGTGCAGTAAGATCCTTTGGCGTATTAGGCTTTTGATGCTTAGCAAAATACTCAAGGCTTGCAACGGCTGCCATATTGAGCTCTTTACCAATAGGCAGTGCAATCATATCTTTATCTATAGTTTCGCCAAGGCGAACGCCAGCGTCGATACGCTGAGCAACAATGTCTGTGTAGCCATAGTTAACATTAAACTCAATATTAATATCTGGGTATTGCTTTAATACATTGGCCAGTTTTGGGAGTAATGTGCTCTGAATTATAAAATCACCACAAGTAATTTTTACCGTACCCGCAGGTTTATCTCTGAGTTCAGTTAAGGCTTCTAACTCATTTTCAATATCATCAAAACGATGCCCTATTGCATTGAGTAAACGCTCTCCGGCGAGTGTTGGCGATACGCTTCGAGTTGTTCTGGTTAACAAACGAATATCTAAATTTGCTTCTAGTGAACGAATAGCCTGACTCAAAGCTGACTGAGTCACTCCTAACTGCGCAGCAGCTCGCGTAAAACTGCCAGTTCTTGCCACAATGACAAAATAGTTCAATTCATTGAGGTTTTGTTTGATCATCCACCAGCCTATTAATAAGTATTACTAATAAAGCATATTAGTATTCATTAGCTAGTCTATTCAACCTATGTTTGAAAAAATACTCCCTCACATAAAACTGTATGGACTAGCATGACAAATTACTCAACCTATCAAGATGACCAGCCTATCGAGCAGCAAGCTAATTGGAGTGGGGTTTTTGCGATGACATTATGTATTTTCGCCTTAATAGCCTGCGAGTTTATGCCTGTAAGCTTATTAACACCTATGGCTGAAGATTTATCAATTAGTAAAGGCATGGTTGGTCAGGGGCTTGCAATATCTGGCTTTTTTGCGGTGATCACAAGTCTATTCATGAGTCCTTTATTTGCTAAAAGTGATCGAAAGACCTTACTAGTCGCTCTGACCTTGATAATGTTACTGTCAACTTTAACAATCTCTGTAGCTGATAGTTACGCTGTTTATATGCTTGGTCGAGCGTTAATCGGCTTAGTCATTGGTGGCTATTGGTCACTTTCAACTGCTTCTGCAATGCGCTTAGTTCCCGAGGAAAAAGTGCCTAAAGCACTGGCAGTATTTAATGGTGGTAATGGTCTTGCCATGATAATTGCAGCACCACTTGGCAGTTATTTAGGCAGTGTTCTTGGCTGGCGAGGCGCGTTTATGTGTTTAGTGCCATTTATTGCTATTGCTGTATTTTGGCAATGGCAGGCTTTGCCTAGCATGCCAGCTCAGCAGCAATCAAAAGGACCTTTTTCTGCATTTAAGTTATTTAAAAAGCCACTCGTCCGTTTTGGTATGCTAGCTGTCGCGCTGCTATTTATGGGGCAATTTACTTTATTTACCTATGTAAGGCCCTTTTTAGAGTCAGCGTTTCAAGCCACCAGCCAACAAGTTTCTATGGTGTTATTTGTTATTGGTTTTGCAGGCTTTATTGGCACCTTATTGATCAACAAGGTCATAAAGCTCAGTTTAGCGTTTGCATTAATAGCTGCTCCTGCGGTTATGGCTTTAGTTGCATTTTGTTTAGCAAATCAAATATCCCTTTTTAATATCAACATCATATTACTTGGATTATGGGGGTTAATTGCAACTGCTGCGCCTGTTGCTTGGTGGAGCTGGGTAGCTCGTGCTTTACCAAAAGATGCTGAAGTTGCAGGAGGGTTGATGGTCGCAATTATTCAATTTTCGATAGCGCTAGGCTCAACATTTGGCGGTATATTATTTGATGTTTATGACTACCCTATTACCTTCTTTGTTAGCGCAGCTATCTTATTTTTTGCAGCTATTGCCAGCTATTTCACTATAAAAACACCCTAAAAAGCCATTAGGTAGCTCATACTTGAGCTACCTAATATTTATTTTAAGCGCCTAAAAATAAATTCGACACTTTTAGGCAATAAATCGACTGTTCTAATATAACGCTAAACTGCACAAATAACCGACAATAACCTCATCAAAGCTGCATTGTGAAAACAAATTGCAGTCCCTGTTAATCACAAAATAGGAGAGTGTTATGACAACCTCAACTGATAATTTTTACCAAAGCGATGCTGTTAACTTTGAAAAAGTAATTTTCAAAAACCAATTACAAATGAATGTAGTCGGTAATCTTTTTACACCTAAAAATGCAGAGAAAGGTGCGAACCTTCCAGCACTTGTAATTGGTCACCCTATGGGGGCGGTAAAAGAGCAAAGTGCTACTTTATATGCAACTAAACTTGCAGAGCTAGGCTTTGTAACTTTGGCAGTTGATCTTAGCTTCTGGGGCGAAAGTGACGGCGAACCACGTAATACTGTTCTACCTGATTTATACGCAGAGTCATTCAGTGCCGGTGTCGATTACCTTGCTAGCCGTTCATACGTCAACAAAGAAAGCATTGGTGGTTTAGGTGTATGTGGTAGTGGTGGTTTCATCATTAGTGCCGCAAAAATTGACCCACGTATCAAAGCTGTGGCAACAGTAAGTATGTATGACATGGGTGGCGCAACGCGCAATGGTTTAGGCAACTCTATTGATCTTGATATGCGTAAAGGTATGCTTGATGAAGCCACTGAGCAACGTAATGTTGAGTACCTAGGTGGCGAAGTACAATACACAGGCGGTTGCCCGCATCACATCGATGAAAGCTCACACCCAATTGCAAAAGAGTTTTATGACTTTTACCGCACTGAGCGTGGCGAATATACACCTGAGCGCTCATCAGCAGATTTAACAACACACCCAACATTAAGCAGCAATGTGCGTTTTATGAACTTTTATCCATTTAACGATATTGAGACTATTTCACCACGCCCATTACTGTTTGTTGCAGGTGAACATGCTCACTCATTTGAGTTTAGCCAACAAGCCTATGATTTAGCAGCTGAGCCTAAACAATTATTGGTTGTGCCAAATGCAGGTCATGTTGATTTATATGATGATGTGAGTTTAATTCCATTCACTAAAATTTCTGAATTTTTCATAGCAAGTCTTTAAGTAAAACGTGTCATGGTAACGAATGGGACATAGGGATATGCTCATTCGTTTTTTATACCAATGTTCTTAATTAACTATTATTGCCCATTGCTATTATAAGTAGCTGTCTATTTAGCCGTTGCTAAAAACGCTTCAACATCTCGTTTTGGTGATAAACCAAAAAATCGAGAATACTCGCGAGAAAATTGTGAGGGGCTTTCGTAGCCAACCTTAAAAGCAGCACCTGACGCATCCATACTCTCGCCAACCATCAATCTTCTTGCTTCCATTAACCTCAAACGCTTTTGATATTGCAACGGACTCATTGAAGTTAGATCTCGAAAATGATGGTGGAAAGTCGATTTACTCATTTTCGCAAGACCCGCTAAGTCCTCTACACTCAAGGGTTGATCATAGTTTTCTTTTAACCACTTAACACTACGAGCAATTCTAAGCCCTTGGCTACCTGTTGACACTATATGACGAAGCTCCGCCCCATGCTCACTGTTAAGTACACGCCAAAAAATTTCGCGCTTTATTAGTGGTGCAAGCACTGGCATAGACTCAGGATCATCAACCAGCTCAATTAATCGTGTAAAGGCGTTAAGTAGCGGCTCTGTCATCTCACCTAAGGTCATTCCCTTATTAAGTGATTGCTTGTTTAATTTGTCGAGCGGCACTTGCGAAATCAGTTCACCTAACATAGCCAAATCAAGCTTTAACACTAAGCCTAAATAAGGTGCGTCGTCTTTTGCTTCAAGAACTTGCATTTTTGCAGGCAAATCAATAGAGGTGATCAAATACTTGTGAGGGTCATACTTGAACACATCCTCGCCCAAGGTCATGCTTTTCGCCCCTTGTAGAACCAGTGCAATACTTGGTTCAACCACACACATTGAACAAGAGGTGGCGGCCTGTGTTTGTCGATAAAAAAACAAATCCTCAATCACGCTATCAGCAGTTTCTTGCTGACCGATAAGCGGTGCAATTTTATCTGCTAAAGAGGCACTCATTTTAGCAACAGTTTCATAATCTGAATGCATAACCAACCCAATTAAACTTAAGATAATTAACTATACGCTTGGTTATACAATATTGACCAGTGATAAATTTGCCGCCTCGGACTAATAGGCAACAACTTGCGTTAATTGTACTTTTTAAAGGCACAATTTTTAGCCAAAATGAAGATTCGTTCGGTTACAAACACATGGAGAAAAGTATGAAGTATATTATCGGTACCCTTATCTTAACGATGAGTGCATTTAGTCATGCAGAAAACGCCTCTTCACAACGTTTAGAATTACCGCAAATCACAGTACAAAAAAATGGCACTCAGTACCCAATGACTGGGCTCGACAAGTATTTCACGGGCAAAGTACGCGTCGAGCCTAGTTTCCAAGCTCATGGCGAAGCTAAAGCCGCTGGTGCAATGGTAACCTTTGAGCCCGGTGCTCGAACAAACTGGCACACTCACCCTGTTGGCCAAACCTTAATTGTTACATCAGGTATGGGCTGGGTTAATCAGTGGCATGGACAACCTCAGGTTATAAAACCAGGTGACGTTGTACATATTCCTGCTAATGTTAAACATTGGCACGGCGCTACAGATAAAACAGCCATGATGCACTTGGCCATTCAAGAGTCAAAAGACGGTAAGGTTGTTGATTGGTTAGAACCAGTAACAGATAAGCAATATTTAAAAAAGCAGTAAAGATGGTCAGTGAAATGCAAATAAAATTCATCAGTAACGGCAAAACCATGCAAGCGACTCTAGAAAGTAACAATGCCGCTAAGCATTTTTATCAACTTCTACCATTGACTCTTAAAGTAGAAGACTTTGCCAGTGCGGAGAAAATTGCCACTTTACCAGAGAAATTAAATCTACAAGGCTTACCTGCTGGCACCGATGCTAACGCAGGAGACATCACTTATTACGCACCTTGGGGTAACCTTGCGCTCTTTTATAAGCAACAAAGTTACGCAAATGGCCTAATAAAACTTGGCAAAATAACGGGCGATAGTCAGTTTTTTAAAGGGTTAGGCCAGGCAGATGTCACTATAGAGGCCTTGTAGTAGATACTAACTCTCCAGTTAGCAAAGCTGCTTTTGTACGCCACAAAGCAGCTTTTTTATTGCCTGATTTTATCGACCAAGTGCTTTTAAAACATCACGGGTAAAATCATGTTCACTAAAGCCTTTAAGTCCTGCAAGGTCATACCCACGCCTAACAATCACTAACTGCTCGCTTGGAATGATCACTAAAAATTGACCACGGTTGCCTCGCGCTGCAATGGTGTCATTGGGTAATTCAGGGAAACGTTCGTTATAAAGCCACCACTGTGCGCCGTATCCCGGTGCTGTTTCTGGGGGTTGAGCAGGAGCTGGTTTACTAATATAACTTAACCAGTCTTTTGGTAATATTTGCTCCCTTTTCCAGCGGCCATTATTCAGATGTAATAGCCCTAAGCGAGCAAGATCCCGTGAAGTAGTCCACACTTGCGATGACAAAATAAAGTCACTTTGCCAATCTGACTCTAAAAACGTGTGCTGCATGCCGATTTTATCGAGTAAGTTGTCATATGGGTAACGCAAATAGCTCGCCTCATCGTTGAACGTTTCTCGTAAGGTACGTAGTGCTAACATGGTGTCGTTATTAGCGTATTTCCAGCGGCTACCTGGCTTTACTTCTAATGCGGTATGCGTTGCAGTATCAGACACTAAACCGCCGCCCATATATACCCGATCCGTCCGGTTGCCCGCTTTATTACTGTCTAAGCCTGATGCCATATGAAGTAAGTTTTCAAGGGTAATTTCACCACGAGGGTCAAGTGGATGAGACCAGCTTTCAAGGCCCGCAGGCTTTGTAACATCAAGTCGTTTTTGCGCTACCGCCACACCAATAATGCTCGCGCCAATACTTTTTGCAACAGACCAAGTACGCTGGGCGGTTTCAGGGGTAAAGCCTGCTTTATATTGCTCTGCTAGAATGGCCTGAGGGCTTGCTATTAAAATTGCCGAAGTTCGTGCGCCTTCACCATAATGACGAGTAAAAGCCTGTGTAATAACCTCATCAAGCGCCTTATTGCCCGTAGATTTATTAACACCATTTAGCGTTTGCCAAGGCTTACCATCATCCTTTTGGTAAGCTAAGTTTTCTTTAAACGGTGCTTGCACGAGTGTTGCAGCTTTAAGGCTTGCCCCTACGGGTAAATCAACACAGCCTAAACGAGGACGCCACACCGATATGCGCTGTTTATCTTTATCGTAATCAACAATGACTCGTTTGTGCTCACTATCAATGTTCGCTTGCAGTGTTTTTACGGTGTCTGCGATTAAAGGGTAAATACCGGTAAGTTCATCAATATCGATTTGATCTTTGCTTTTACCAGCGTTAAACGTGGCACTACAGGTAAAATTGGCGACGTACCCAGCGGCATAAGCGTTCAAGGTTGTATCTGTTTCTTCGCTACAAACAAAAAAGCTAGTGCACAACAACGTACTTAGGAAGGTTATTTTTTTCATTATTACTCCTTGGGGGCCAAAGAGTTTAAGTTAGCAAAAGAAAAAAATAATGATATGTTTTTACGGTAGTATTCGCTCTTTAAGCGACAAATCACCGAATAAAAAAGGAACAAAAAAAACGCCATACCTGATATGGCGTTTGGCTTACTCAATCTAAACTGAAATTAAAATGTTGAGGCATCAATTACATAACGATAACGCGCTTTTTTATCCACCACGCTTTGCCATGCATTATTAATTTCAGAGGCTTTGATTAACTGGGTTGCTGGCAGAATATTATTCTTAGCGCAGTAATCAACAACTTCTTGCGTTTCTTGCATATCACCAATTAACGAAGCATTAAAGTTTACGCGGCTTGCAGCCAATGCTAATGCATTCATATTTAATGAAAATTCTTCTGGCATACCCACTTGGGTGTACGTGCCAAATGGTTTTACTAATGAAGCATATTTAGCGACATCATATTTCACTGGCAAGGTATTAATTAAATAATCAAGCTGTGATTTATGCTCGTTGTAAGCGCCTTCACCGTCAACAACAACCACTTTAGCGCCAAAAGCTTTAATGTCGGCTACTTTATCTTTAGAGCTAGTGAATGCGTAGACATCAGCACCTTGCGACGCAGCTAATTTAACAGCTAAGTGCCCAAGCCCACCAATACCAACAACACCTACTTTATCCCCTTTTTTCAAGTTGAATTTAAGCAGCGGAGAATACGTTGTAATGCCGGCACATAATAAAGGCGCTGCATGCTCTAAACTAATGTTTTCAGGAATATGCACTGCAAAGTGATCGCGAACGACGATGTTATTCGAATAGCCACCTTGTGTAATACCTGTCGGTGAGCGCTCATCAGGGTAGCCATAAGTGAATTTGGTTTCTGGGCAATATTGCTCGCCCTCATCTTTACAGCTATTACAGTCAAGACAGCTATCAACCATACAACCTACACCAGCACGGTCGCCTACTTTAAACTTAGTCACATTCTTACCGACTGCAGTTACGATCCCTGCAATTTCATGGCCCGGCACTTGAGGGTATTGCTGTGCGCCCCAATGACCTTTCATCTGATGAATATCTGAGTGGCAAATACTGGCGAATTTAATTTCGATTAAAATATCGTTATCGCCTACTGGGCGTCTTTCGAACTCCCATGGTTTTAGTAAGCCTGAATTATCAAAAGCCGCATAGCCACGTGATTTTATATTGCCATTTGCAAGCTGCTCAGATGATGCTGCAAATGAAGGCGCCGCAAAGCCGCCTAATAAAAGGCCTGCACCTAAAGCTGAACTCGTTTTAATAAAATTACGACGTGATAAGTCTTGCGTTTCATGTTTGTCACACATTTCAATGTACCTTATGCTAAATAATCTTCATCTGAAACAGCTTCGAACCAGTCAACAGGTTTACCATCGAGTGCTTCTTGAACTGCTACATGCTTCATTGCACTATCAGCAGTCGCACCATGCCAGTGCCTTTTACCGCAGTTACACCAAATTAAATCACCTGGATTGATTACTGTTTTCTCACCACCCTCGCACTGTGTCCAACCTTGGCCTTCTGTAACTAATAAAACTTGGCCGAGTGGATGAGAATGCCAATTTGTGCGAGCACCTTTTGAAAACTCCACCACAGCAACACCAACGCGAGAAGGTGCTGGTGCATTAAATAAAGTACTAATTTGCACTTTACCTGTGAAACATTCTGCTGGCCCTGCGATTGGATCTTGAGAACCTGACTTAATTACTTGCATATCGTTTGTTTGCGCTGAATCACTCATATGTTTCTCCTTGGGTTGCTTAGGTTTTGCTCTACTATTTCAGTCTAAAGCATAGTTAAAAACCATAAATGCCTGAAGCTCGCGCTTTCTTGCCTATTTGTGTAAAAAAGTTTTTAAAGCCTTTAAACCTTTTTTATCAGCACCTGCGACTAAGCTAATAACACCACACATATAAAAGGGAAGAACCATGTTAAGTACAGTAAAAACACTCTCACTCATTGCCGCAGGCTTATTATCAGCACAAACATTTGCTTGGGGTGATATGCCACTACAAGAAACTAAAAACCTAACGCTAGATGCAGCCTCATTAAGCACTTTAAAAGTAGAAGCGGGCTCTGGCTTTTTACACATTACCGGTAGTGACAGTGATGAAGTAACCGTTAAAGCCGAGATTTATCAAGAAAAGCCTCATGATGAATACTGTTTAGACCTTGAAGCCAAAGGCAATAACGCAGCACTTAGTGCAGGCCAGTGCGATTACCACACCAATAAGCAAACTCGCATTGATTTAACTGTTTCTATCCCTCGTTCATTTAATGTTGATGTGCACGATGGCTCTGGCGAAATTATCATTAGCAAAGTTGCGAATACTGTGATCAACGATGGTTCAGGTTCAATTACCGCAAATGACATTGAAGGCACATTAGAAATCAATGATGGTTCGGGTAGCATAGAGGCACGTAATATCAGCCGTGATATTAAAATTCATGACGGCTCAGGTAATATTGATGTTGCCAACGCACAGGGCAATATTGAAGTACACGATGGCTCTGGTGGTATCGACTTAAATGATATTTCGGGTGATGTCGTCGTTTCAGATGGCTCAGGAAGCATTCGCGTAGATACTGCGGCAAACTTTGAGTTACTAAGTGATGGTTCTGGCTCAGTAAAAGTAACTAACATTGCTGGTAAAACTAAGATGTAAGCTCACGCGTTTACAGTTATTAGAAACTAAAATGCCTTCCTTTACGAAGGCATTTTGCTTTGTAATTACCAATCTTTATTAGCATTTTTACAAGGGCTTAGGTATCCTTTAGGAAACGTTTAAGGAACTGCTATTTAAAAGGATAGCCTGATATGAAAAAGCCACTCGCCGCCTTACTAACTGGCCTTGTTTTAACAGGTTGTACAGGACTAACAACTGAACAACAAACGGCCATTGATAACTTAACCCCATGCGAGAAAATTAACGCCCTATTAGGTGCTTACGACAACCGCTTTGAAGGCTTAAAACGTAGCCGTGTAAATACTAAATACATGGAAACATGGACAGCAAAATACAACCTGATTGCCGATAACTGTCAAATCACGGCGCTTGATAAAGACAATGTTACCTACCGCTGTGTAGGCAACTACGAGCAACAGCAACAAGCTGTCGCTGATCACACCCGTGCGGTTAATTTTACTCAAGCTTGTTTAGCAGGTAATAATTGGCATCAAACACAAAAAGAGTCTGCTGAATCGTTACGCACCACGTTTGTGCTTGACGAAAACAACCCTGTTATCTCAATTCATTCGGGTAAAACCCTATCGCGTAAACAGCCTTGGTCTACTACCCTTGAAATTGGTAAGCCAATTGAAGGTAAGTAATACATTTTGGAAGGCTAATAGACATTAGCCTTCGTATCTCTATGACAAATTCAAAAAAAACAACCAGCCAATTTAAAACAGATTGCATCGGTCAATGTCATCGCCTAAATGGCTTTTGCACTGGCTGTGGTCGCAGTAATGATGAGATTTTTGATTGGATAATTTTATCCGAGCAAGAAAAGCAAGCGATTTTAAATACTCCTCGCCCTGACATAAAAGCGAAATAGTTCTGACACCCAAGCGTCATTAAAGCTTGTTAGCCTGATTCAAACTGACCATCAGGTAACGATAATGACCGCTATTTTTGTAATTAACTTAGCAAGCTCTACTGAACGATTAAACCGTGTTAGCCATGAGCTAAATGCACAAAATTTGGCATTTGAACGCCTTGATGCAATTGATGGTAGAGAGCTGTCTGATACAGCGATTGCCCAGCATTACAGTGCTGATTTAAATCTAAAAAAATACCATAAACCTTTGAGTAAAGGTGAAATTGGCTGTTACCTGAGTCACAGAAAAGCATGGCAAACCATTGTCGATAGGCAATTAGATTACGCCATTATTTTAGAAGATGACTTTGTTCTCGACCGCTCTATTCACAGTGCAATTGAAAACATTAGTACATTAAAACAGCCTTGGCAGCTAATTAAATTGGCCGCTTATAAAGACCGAAATCGAGACATTGCTTTTATAAAACCCCTTGCTGATGAGCAACACTTAGTCATTCATAAAAAGCTTATGTCTGGCTGCTGTGCAACTGCTGTTAGTTTTGAAGGTGCAAAAGCGCTGTTACAAGCCACAGCCACATTTGGCCGCCCCGTTGACTGCGATTTACAACATGTGTGGGAAACCGGTGTTTATGGATACTCTTTGCTGCCCTACCCAGTGTCACAACCGGATAGTTCACAAAGCGATATTCGGGATAGATCAACCAAAGTTAAAAAGTCGTTTTGGCGACGTAAAAAACAGCAACTTCATAGTGCACTACTAAACACAAAGTACACAAAGCAGTTTGTAAAAGCGCAGCTAGTACCGAACAAAAAGAAAGGAGCCGCAGCTCCTCTCTTACCTATCAAAAATCATTAACGATTTATTTTGCCTGGTTTGGGTGGTCAACACCCATCCACGCTTTAAACAATGCCATTTGAGCTGGTGTTGCATCTTTTAATGCTTTGACCTTTTTCTCTTTATCAAAGTCTTCGCTAAGTGTTAGCGTTGTGCTTTGTAATGCATCGCGTCGAATGAAATCAACAGTCACTGTGTCGCCTGCTTTAAACGTTTCGAGGCTGGCTGTTAAATCTTTACCAACATGCTTTTTGTTAAACGCAACAATTTTGTCATCAGTCGTTAAGCCCGCTTGCCATGCAGCGCCACCACGGCGAACATGAGTTAGGGTTAATAACTCACCGCTGTTTTTTGCAAACGAATCAATACTAGGTACTGATTTTGCGCCTTCAGGGCGAATTAAACCTAAGCCTACTTTTGCAAGTAGCTCATCAAAGTCGATAGCAGCTGGCTCATCCACATTCGCTTGCCACCAAGCGCTGTAATCACGACCTGTAAGCTCTTTTAAAATTGCTTTAACATCATCTGGCGTAAAACCATCTGGTAAACGATGCTTGTTATAAAGCGCGCGGTGAACGTCGCGGTAACTGATTTTGCCATCGCTTTTTTCTAGCAAATCAATATCAAGCGCCATTGAAATCAATGAACCTTCTAAATAGATATTAGTGCTGTAGTTGCGTGCATGATCGCCGCCTTGGTTGATCCACTTATCAAAGCTTGTTTCAGTTGCGCTTTGCACTTCGCGACCTGGTGTTTGTAAGTGACGATTAACGGTTTTAGTCAGCGTACCGAAGAACTCATCAGTTGTTTCAATGCCTGCGCGCACCATTAAGTGATCTTCAAAGTAGCTGGTTGAGCCCTCTGCAATCCATAAAGTTTTCGCGTAGTTAATATTGGTGTAGTCATACGGCGCGATACCTTTAGGGCGGTATGCTTTTACGTTCCACGTATGAATAAATTCGTGAGCTGCGGTGCTGATAAACGCAAGGTAATCTTTACGAGAACCAAAACGGTCACGTGGGCGCTGAATAATGGTTGAGTTTAAATGCTCTGTTGCACCGCCTGCACCTGACGTAGCATGTACCATAAATACATAACGCTCATACGGGTAGTTATCCCAAATTACGTTGCCGGTTGTCACTAGCTTTTTAAGGTCAGTTAGCATTTGATCTACGTCGTAGTTACCTTCACCCCAAATAACGAGTTCATATTCACGACCATCAAAAGTGAACTTGTGTAGCTCATTGATACCCGTTTCGATTGGTGAATCAACTAAAATATCGTAATCAGCGGCTTTAAAGCTGTGTTTAGAACCCGCATTTTCCATACCCGATACTGAGCGCCATTCTTTTGGTACATTTAGCTCAACTTTAACTGGGTCTTGGCGGAATGATTCGCTGAACATGAAAAAGCCAGAAGCATCAATGAAAGCATGACTGTCATCAATATGACGAGCACGTTTACCTAGCTCGTTAGCGTAAACTTGGTAATCTACATTGACTTGTGTTGGTTCGTTTAGGTGAACACGCCAAGTGCTGTGGTCAATTTTTTCCCACTTTAATGCCTTACCATCATCATCTTTTGCTTCGAAAAAGCGCACGCCATTGGCAAGATTTAAAATTTCGTAACGGCCAGTACGCCAAGCTGGAAGTTTAATATCTAAATGTGCTTGTGCTGTTTGCGGAAACTCAACACTTACATTACCTAAATGGTGCTCTGGCTGAGTGATAGACAGTGAGTAGTTTACATCTGCAAACACACTGCTAGAACAGGCCGCCAAAATAGACATTGCCAAAAACTTTTTCATAACAACTCTTTTTATTACTATCAAAATTGCGAAATAGCCTAACAATTGCGAGAAAAAATGTGAATTAAAAACCGATAAACAGCCATTGCAACAAGTTTGATAGACAAAATAGCTAAGTTTTTGACTTGGAACCTACATTTCGTATTAATTTGTTGTAAACTTAGCTAATAGAAATTTGAATTTTTGATGGCGGTATTACTAGGTGCAGCAACAGCATGATGTTCTTAATAAAAAGTTAAAGCAAGCGATCGACGCTCGAACAGTGGTCGAAGATGCGCGCAAACATCAAGTTGAAGTTCTTTCTCAGTTTGCAGCGAAACTATCGCTCAGCTGTAAAGGACTAGACATTGAACTAGACAATCGTTTAGCGAAATTTAGAAATGCCCTTAAAAAAGGGGTTAATTTCGAATTACTCACCCCCTTTATCGATGATGTACTTGGCCTGTTAAAACAACAAGAAACCAAGCAAATGTCACTGCAACGTGAGCTAAATGAAAGCGTTACAGATGCAGGTAAGCAGCTGCAAAAAGTACGAGGCTTGCCTGATGATGCCCGTCGTTCGCTACGTTACTTACTCGACAACGAATTAAATAATATTCAGTCTAATCATGACTTTGTGCCACTTCTTTCGAAGCTGATTTTAATTTATCATCAAGCCTTGCAAGCCAAGCTTGCAACAACAAGTACAGCTGAGGAGCAAGTAAGACCAGAACTTGCCACACAGCTGCTTTCTCTTGCCAATGACTTAGTACTCGAAGATGAAAGTGCCGAGCAAATTAAGACTATCAAAAGTAAAATAACCCACAATGATAGTGTTGACGATCTGCTTGATTCTGCACTGAATATTATTAGCATCGTTACGCGTAATATGAGTAAAGAGCGCCAATCAGCGCAAAGCTTTTTGATCTCGTTAAATCAAACAATCGAAGATTTACATCATTCGATTGTTTCTACTAGTAAGCATTCAGAATCTCTGAGCGCTGAATACGACACGCTTAACAAACAAATCGAAAGCAAGATTAAAAACCTGCATACGCAAACACAGCAAGCTACGTCTATTTCTTCGCTTAAAGAGCTTGTAGAAGAAGAGTTAAAATCATTAAGCGATGATTTAATTGCGAAAGAAAAACTAGAACAAACAGAACGCGAAAACTTACTAGCCAGTTTTAACGATATTAATAGCCGCATTAGTCATTTAGAAACCAAGCTTTCGACCTATAAGCAGCGCCTAAATGAGCAGCGTTTTAAAAGCTTACTCGATGGCCTAACTAAGCTGCCAAACCGTGCGGCATTTGATGAACGCTTTAACCATGAATTTAACTTATTTAATGTGCAAGAATCAGATATCACCTTTGTAGTGATTGATGTAGACCACTTTAAATCAATCAATGACCAATATGGCCACAGTGCTGGTGATAAAACACTGCAAGTAATTGCTAAAGCATTACAAAAATCAATTCGTAAATCAGACTTTATTGCCCGTTACGGCGGTGAAGAGTTTGTGTTACTAATGAGTGGAATGTCGATTGAAAATGCCACAGTGCCGCTTGAAAAACTGCGCAAAACAATTCAAGGCATTCCGTTTAAATTTAAAAATAAGCAAGTAGAAATTACCATTTCTCTTGGTGCAACCCAGTTGAAAAAAGGTGATACCCCGCTGATTGCCTTTGACCGTGCAGACGAAGCACTATACAAAGCCAAGAACGAGGGACGAAATAAAGTTTGCATTAGCAAATAAAGGCCTTATCTAGTATGTGAGGTCTTTGACACACAATGATAAAGGCTCATTGACGAGCCGGGAGAGTGCTTATGTTAAAACAACTGAATCCTACAGGTGTACTGGATTTACTATCGCAACTAGAAGTTGATCTACTCGAACAATCATCCACCAGCGAGCGCTATAAATTATTTAGGAACTGTGTGCTCGCGGTTCTCAATGTGGGCAGCCACACCGATTCAAGCTTAGAAATTTACAATAAATACGAAGACTTTGATATTCGCTTATTAAGCCGTGAACGCGGGATTAAGATCGAACTTGAAAACCCACCTGAATCAGCCTTTGTTGATGGCGAAATCATTACCGGTATTCATGAACATATCTTCTCTGTTATTCGCGATATTCTGTTTATTTGTCAAAAGTACGAAAAAGACTTAACAGAGCAAAAAGCCATTACTCATATGGTCTTTGATATGCTGCGAAACGCAGGCGCACTGAGAGTAAATAGTGACCCGAGCATGATAGTTTGCTGGGGCGGCCACTCTATTAACGAAGTGGAATACAAATACACCAAGCAAGTTGGTTATGAGCTTGGCCTTCGTGGCTTAAATATTTGTACTGGTTGTGGCCCAGGTGCAATGAAAGGCCCTATGAAAGGCGCCACCATTGGCCATGCAAAACAACGTATTACTGATAATCGTTACTTAGGTTTAACCGAGCCAAGTATTATTGCCGCTGAGCCACCTAACCCGATTGTAAATGAGCTGGTGATTTTGCCTGATATCGAAAAACGTTTAGAGGCTTTTATTCGTACAGCCCATGGCATTATTATCTTCCCTGGTGGTGCGGGTACTGCAGAAGAGCTGTTATACCTTTTAGGCATCTTGCTACACCCAGATAACGAAAAACAATGTTTACCAGTTATCCTTACTGGCCCTAAAGAAAGTGAAAACTACTTTATTGAGCTGTGTAAATTCGTTGAGAAAACACTCGGTAAAGCAGCGCTAGATAAGTTTGAAGTGATCATCGATGATCCAGAGCGCGTTGGTAAAACGCTTAAAGCAAAAATGGTTGAAGTGCGCGAATACCGCAAGAGCCAAGGTGATGCCTACTACTTTAACTGGACGTTAAAAATCGATCATGATTTCCAACAGCCGTTTGCACCAACTCATGCTAATATGTCGAGCTTAGATTTACATTTAGATCAACCGACTCAGCAACTCGCAGCTAATTTACGCCGTGCGTTTTCAGGCATCGTGGCTGGTAATGTTAAAGACGAAGGCTTACAAGCCATCAAACAACATGGCCGCTTTGTGCTAAGTGGTGAACCTGCGCTTATGGCTGATATGGACAAACTACTAGCAGCATTTGTTGAGCAAGGCCGAATGAAGTTGCCTGGTAGTAAGTACATTCCTTGCTATGAGATCAAAGCTTAACAGGAGCCTATGTGACAACCCAATTACTTTTAATAGATGCGCTAAATCTTATTAGGCGCATCTATGCTGTTGATAGTAATCAGAGTCATCACAGTGAAGAACATATGATAAAAGCAAGCTGTGCCCGAGTGGCACATGCTTGTAAAAAGTTACGCCAGCAAACGAATGCGACTCACGCGATTGCCGTGTTTGATGGTGAAAGAAGCTGGCGTTATCACTACTTTGAGGCCTACAAAAGTACTCGTTCACCAATGCCAGATACCCTCAAACAAAACTTATCACGCTTTAAACAAGCAATTGAAGACACTGGAATTGTGGTGTTTTCACCTGATAATGATGAAGCCGACGATATAATTGCTACTCTTGCTTACAAGGCCGCATCTAATAATGTGCCTTCTACCATTGTTTCTACCGATAAAGGGTTTTTACCGTTTTTATCTGAGCAAATTGCAATTTTTGATTACTTTAAAAAACAGTATATTGAGCTTGAAGATATTAAGCAGCGCTTTGATGTACCAAAGCATCGACTTGCTGATTTTTGGGCTTTAGCAGGTGATAAAACCAATGATATCCCGGGCGTTAAAGGGATAGGTAATAAGTCGGCGCAGCAATTAATAAACGATTATGAGTCGATAGAAGCGGCCATGAAAGATGATGAGCTAAACCCGACTCTTAAACGTAAGCTGAGTTCAGAAATGGACATGTTCGTAATATCAAAAAACCTTGTTATGCTGCGTACCGATATTAACTTAGGCTTTAGTTTAAAGCAGTTAAGGCTCAATTAGTCGCAATCTCGTAGCACAGTTTGCCAACTGAGCGTATACTGAAAATTCGCGTTAGTTTTATAGAGTTACACATGTTTAAAAAGGTTTTCCAATATCTGGTACTTGGGTTAGGTGTTTATGCACTGATAGCAACCCTAGTGATCACTTTTTATAAAGATGATCCACAAGCCATGATCTGGCAAGACCGTGAAGCTTTTAATAAACGCTATATCGCAAAACTATCGATTGATAAGCCTGAAAACCTGAATGCGGTGCTTGATTATTTAGGTAGCCCCGATCTAACCTATGCTAAACGAGTCGAAGACAATGTTTGGCAGATTATTTTTTACCGCACTCAGCATGTTAAATCTGATGGTATAACCACCATCGATGAATGCACAGGCCTACTATTTAAAAATGGTCAGCTGGTATTATGGGGGCCAAGTGCCTATGAAAGCTATCAACAAGAAACCTAACCGCTTATGATGGAAAACGTGACGCCACGGGAATTGGCACGCTTATTTGATAGTACACACCAGCTACTTAAGCTTTATCATCAAAAGCAAAAATGGTCACAAATTTTCCCTTTATTAAGCAACCTAGCTGAGCGTTATTACCTGCTATATCAAGCCTGCCCGAAAGGGATGCAAGCGCAACTAAGCTTGTATGTACCTAACCATGGTTACACTACAAACCTAGTTGTAAACCAATGTGTTATAGCCTGCATTTTGTGCCGCAGCCTTAACTACAACCAAGCCATTAGCGAACAAATTATTAGTTGCTGTTTAGCCAACTACCTCTGCGTTCAATCACAAAGTAATAAGTTAGCAGCAGGACAGGCACTGACGCCTCAAGATAAAAAGCTGTGGCAGTGTCGCCATCAATTAGCAGCAAAATTACTAAAAGACTCAGGCCCACATACGCTTTCTATTCAGCATTTATTAGCGCGTTTAAATAAATATAAGCAAGCACTCTTAAGCGCACCGAAAATTATGATTTACGATGGCGCAACAACCTTAGTTGCCTTGGCTAATATTATTGCCATGAATACGACTTACCGCGAGTCGGGTGGCCACATTAGTGTTCACAAAGCGTTAGCTGATATATATTTACGCACACCTAACGAGTTTGCTCAAAATGCAATAAAAGCACTGATTGCGCATATTGGCCCTTACATTCCGGCCAGTGAAGTAAAGTACGCCGAGCAAGCACTTATTTATTTAGCAACAGATGAACATGGCCGCCATATATTGGTTGATGCTAGCCGCCCTGAAAAAATTCGCTGGCATCGCTTCAAAGCAAGCTTAACGATTTTTGACAAACAAAGACATTGTAAAGATTCTCGTTTGCTATACACAGTTTGGTTTAGTGAAAACATTAACTTTGCTGAGCCACAGCCAATAAATCAGCAGCGTAGGCAGCACTATTTAGAATTAATCAGCACGTTAAAAGTATCGCAAGAATATAGCTACCGCGGCTTAAATAAGCTTTTAAGCCCCTATCCTGAATTGATAACCCAGCTTACCGTTGCCTCTAAACCCTATAATAAAGAGCAGCAAAGAGCTAAAGACTTGCGCCATTGTTTATCTATGGTCGGATACGATAACGCCCCTGCAATTATCCAAAAAGTATTATTTCAACGATTGGTTGCAACCACCTCTCACCCGCTTTTTCAGCATATCTCTAAGCGCCTTGAGAATATGGTGCGCATTATTCAGGCGCTATTTAAGCACATCGATTCTATTCAATTCGAGCAAGTTACTTTACCGTTATATGCCTACGTTCTTTACCTTTGCGAACATCAAGCAACCTGTATTTCTCGTAAAACTGTATTTGAGCAGGCCGAAGAGCAAGTAATAAGCCCACCGCTTGCTTGCTTGTTTGGCGTTAGCCACTTAAATCAAGAGCCACTAACGGCGTATTTAAACCAACTAATTGGCGATAACAGTTGGACACAGCATTTACTTGGTAGTGAGCAACATAAAAAACAAACACTCGATATCAATGAAAAGCATTGGGTCGCGATTAAGCTATTTACTTATTATGTTTTTCAACCAAAAGCACTGTTTAGTAGTTGGCAAGAACAGATTATCTTCGACAGCTTATCGGCTGCTGGTTGGCAATCAAAAGCAGATTTTTATGCATATCTGAAAAACTGTGAATTTGCAGACAATTTTTAGATTGTGTTGTTAAAAAGTGCGAAAACGTTAAATAAATATGAACTTTAGTCTGTTTATAGTCAGTATTCACAGGATAAACTGGCAAAAAGCTGAATAAATTGCTATAAAAGCCGCTTAAATTTTCAAACACATCCACGTGAACCCTCTAACAAGTAAATCGCATGCTATTTCGCGATAAGTTTACGTGTTTATCTACTCATAAATAGGAAAAGTAAATGGCTAAACAAACCATCACAGTGATCAAAGGCGACGGCATTGGTCCTAGCATTATTGATTCAGCACTTGAGATCCTTAAAGCTGCAGGTTGCGATTTTGATTATGAATTCGTTGATGCTGGCCTTGCTGCCCTAGAAAAAACTGGTGAGTTACTTCCGCAAGAAACAATCGACACAATCGCGCGTAACAAGATCACTTTAAAAGGTCCATTAACGACGCCTGTTGGTGAAGGTTTTACTTCAATCAACGTAACTTTACGTAAAAAGTTTGGCCTTTACGCTAACGTTCGTCCTGTTAAATCATTCGCAGGTACACAAGCTCGTTACGACGACATCGACATCATCACTATTCGTGAAAACACACAAGGTATGTACTCAGGTCTTGGCCAAGTGGTTTCTGAAGATGGTAACGAAGCAGAAGCAATGTCAAAAATCACACGTGAAGGTGCAGAAAAAATCGTTACTTTTGCATACGAGCTAGCGGTACGTGAAGGCCGTAAAAAAGTAACTGCTGTACACAAAGCTAACATCCTTAAATCAACATCTGGTTTATTCTTAAAAGTTGCACGTGAAGTAGCTGAGCGTTACCCACAAATCGAATCAACTGAGATGATTGTTGATGCAACTTGTATGAAACTAGTTATGACTCCTGATGAGTTTGATGTAATCGTTACTACAAACTTATTCGGTGACATCCTATCTGACCTATGTGCTGGTCTTGTTGGTGGTTTAGGTATGGCTCCTGGCGCAAACATCAGTGAAGATGCAGCAATCTTCGAAGCTGTACACGGTAGCGCACCAGACATCGCTGGTAAAAACCTTGCAAACCCAACGTCTGTAATCTTAGCATCTATCCAAATGCTAGAGCACCTTGATATGGGCGACACTGCAGAGCGCATCCGTAGCGCAGTTGCTGATGTTATCAAATCAGGCGATCGTACAACTCGTGACCTGGGCGGCAGCCACGGTACTACAGACTTCACTCAAGCTGTAATTGAGCGTCTATAAAAAAACATTGTTTAAGGCTTATGACAAGCTAATAACCCTTAAACACCTCCTTACCAAAAGCCAGTCTACGACTGGCTTTTTTATTCCCTCTACTTAATTGAATACTTATTTAGACATCCACTTTTATCTATTAATGAATACATATTTAGACACCCACTTTAGCCACTAAACTTCCACAAGACTAACTAGACACCCAAATTAAAATTTCTCACTTCTCAATGAATACTTAATTAGACATCCACTTTTATCTATTAATGAATACATATTTAGACACCCACTTTAGCCACTAAACTTCCACAAGACTAACTAGACACCCAAATTAAAATTTCTCACTTCTCAAAATTATGGCTAAACTTAAATTGTTCAACTCATGGAGGAGAAGAGCATGGCAACCCCTCGTAGAAACTTAATTAGCGTTTCAAACACGCCTTATTATCACTGCATTTCACGTTGCGTTCGTCGCGCTTATTTGTGTGGGCAAGACCCACTAACGGGCCGCTCATATGAACATAGGCGGGATTGGGTTGAAAAGAAACTACTTCAACTTGGCAGGATATTTTGTATTGATATTTGTGCCTACGCGGTTATGAGCAACCACACTCATCTAGTCCTGCACATCGATATAGCAAAAGCTAAGCGTCTAAATAATAAAGCGATTCTTATTAGATGGCACAAATTATTCAAAAGTACATTCCTTTGCCAACGATTCTTAAATGGCGAATTGCTAACACAAGCTGAACTCGCTGCGGTTAATACCAGAGTAAATTTATATCGAGAACGGCTCAGTAGTATTAGTTGGTTTATGCGCGTGCTTAATGAAGGTATTGCACGAAAGGCTAATCAAGAAGATGATTGCAAAGGTCGATTTTGGGAAGGTCGCTTTAAGTCACAAGCTTTACTTGATGAAGCAGCACTTGCCGCTTGCCTCGCTTATGTAGATTTAAATCCTGTTAGAGCAAAAGTGGCCGATTTACCTGAACAATCTGACTACACCAGTATTAAATCTAGAATTAATGCAGCTCAAAATAATAAGCAACCAAAATCACTTATGCGCTTTGCAGGTAAACCACGTAAGCATATGCCTAAGGGAATACCATTTGAACTCAAAACATACCTGCAACTTGTTGATTGGACCGGCCGCTCAATCCGGGAGGATAAACCAGGGAAAGTACCAGAAGAGGCATTACCAATACTAGAAAGATTAAACATTTGTACTGAAAACTGGCTTACACTTACCAGCTCATTTACACGCTCATTTAAAAATACGGCAGGTAAAGAGCAGGCTATAACTGCGTATACAAATCACATGAAACGAAAGCGAAGAAGCTCTATAGCTAATAGCTTAGCCTTATTTACTTAGTTACGCATTCGACACAAAGAATCAGCCTTACAAATCCAATCATTTTAATTCTGGAGGCATAACGACTTTTGCAACTAGCGGTGACCAGTGTGTAAAACTAAAAAATAACTCAGCACATAAGGCTTAAATTTAATTAATGACTATGAAAAATCACTACTTTCCTAGCAATTCAACTTGTTCTCAATAATTCAGATATTTCTTTAGCTGATTCTTATTAAAATTAAATTGGGTGTCTTTTTAAAAATTAGCCAAACCTTATGGTAGTGAGCTATTAAAGTGGGTGTCTAATTAAAAAATAAAACCTTTTCTGATAGTAGCTAAGTTATGCAAGGCAGTAACGTAAATGCATTATCTATTGGTATAGTTATCTATTTGCCACACGAACAATTCAATGCATAGTTACACCCTAAAATAATGACAATTAAGCATGTGGATGCAACAAAAATATCAAAAAACAAAAATACAGAAAAATTAATGCAAAAAGCCACATTTGCGGTTGACATCAGTTTCCAAAACGCTTAAAAATACTTCTAACATTTTTTTAAACAGCAGCCATCTAGTCGGCTGTGCATTTTTTAGAAGAAAATAAAAAATAATGAATATTCGCCGTCATCTTTTAGTCGTCAACGTTCTCGTACTGGTCTTAGTTACAAGCCCAGCGGGAGGCTATTAAAAGGTGAAAGTACGCTTTTTAAAAAACCCCCGCCATATGCGGGGGTTTTTTTATGCATCTATGCTTGCACACACAGAGGAATGAGGATGAGTACAACTGAATACAATGGATCCGAACTAGTTGTTCGGGCGCTTAAAGAATTGAATGTTAAGTATATTTTTGGCTACCCGGGTGGTTCTGTTCTTGATTTATATGACGCGTTATTTCAACAAGAAGATATTGAACATATCCTAGTACGTCACGAACAAGCCGCTACTCATATGGCTGATGGTTATGCCCGTGCTACCGGTGAAGTCGGTGTGGTGCTAGCAACTTCTGGCCCTGGCGCTACAAACTGTGTAACAGGTATCGCGACGGCATACATGGATTCTATCCCAATGGTGGTGTTATCTGGCCAAGTTCCTACTGGTTTAATTGGTGATGATGCATTCCAAGAAACTGATATTGTTGGTTGTTCTCGCCCTATCGTAAAGCACAGCTATAACTGTCGTAGCGCAAAAGATATTCCAACAATCTTAGCTAAAGCATTCTACTTAGCCAGCACAGGCCGCCCTGGCCCGGTTGTGGTTGAATTACCTAAAGATATGCTTAATCCTGAGTTAAAGTTCCCATTCGAGTTTCCAAAAACAACTGAGCTTCGAACTTACAACCCGAATACTAAAGGCCACTCAAAACAAATTCGTAAAGCAGTGAGCGCTATTTTAGAAGCTAAAAAACTGGTTATTTACTCAGGTGGCGGCATTATTCTATCAAATACCTCTGAGCAACTTACTCACTTAGTGGAGTCATTAAACGCGCCCATCACTAACACCTTAATGGGTCTAGGCGGTATCAGCGGTACTCACCCTAACTTTATTGGTATGTTAGGTATGCATGGTAGCCTTGAGGCAAATAAAGCCATGGCAAATGCTGATGTTATTTTAGCTTTAGGCGCTCGATTCGATGATCGGGTAACAAATAACGTTAAAAAGTTCTGCCCTAATGCCACTATCGTTCATGTTGATGTTGACCCAACCTCAATTTCTAAAACAATTAAAGCGCACATCCCAGTTGTTGGCTGCTTGAAAACAGTACTTGAGCAGTTACAAACTGCAATTGATAAGAGCCCTATTTCAATTGATCGTTCTGCACAAGAAGACTGGTGGCGTCAAATCATTAGCTGGCGTGAACAAAAATGCCTAAGCTACAGCACTGATAGCGATAAAATCAAACCACAAGCGGTTATCGAGGCAATTTACAAAGCAACCAATGGTGATGCTTACATCAGCTCTGATGTAGGTCAGCATCAAATGTTTGCTGCTCAGTATTATCCATTTAAACACCCGCGCCAATGGATTAATTCTGGTGGCTTAGGCACTATGGGCTTTGGTTTACCTGCGGCAATGGGCGTTAAGCTTGCCTTCCCAGATAAAGAATCTATCTGCGTGACGGGTGATGGTTCAATCCAAATGAACATTCAAGAGCTATCAACATGTTTACAATACAATTTAGCAGTAAAAGTTGTCTCATTGAATAATCGCTCACTGGGCATGGTACGTCAATGGCAAGATATGATGTACTCTGGTCGTCACTCATCTTCTTACATGGAATCACTTCCTGATTTCGTAAAATTAGTAGAAAGTTATGGCCATGTAGGAATTCGCGTTGATCATATTGATGAACTACAGCCTGCTATTGAAAAAGCCATGTCTATAAACGACAGACTGGTATTTTTAGATATCTGTGTAGATGAAAAAGAACATGTTTACCCTATGCAAATCAAGCTAGGGGCAGTCGATGATATGTGGTTACGTAAAGGAGTAAAAGCATAATGCGCCGTATTTTATCAATCTTATTAGAAAACGAACCTGGCTCGTTATCGCGCATTGTAGGCTTATTTTCACAGCGCGCTTACAACATCGACAGCCTGACTGTTGGCACAACTGACGATCATTCTCTTTCGCGTATTACCATTACAACCATGGGTGATGATCGCATCGTTGAGCAAATCACTAAACAGGTGAACAAACTGGTAGATGTTCTTAAGATTATTGACTTAACCGAAATGGCACATATCGAGCGCGAGCTGTTATTGGTGAAAGTTTTTGCCCAAGATGAAACCACTCGAGCAGCAGTAACGCGTGTTGCTGATGTGTTTCAAGGTGCTATTTTAGATATGGGTCGCCACAGTTACACACTGCAGCTTGTCGCGAGCACAGAAAAGATCGAATCTTTCCTTGATACCCTGCGCCATGAATCAGACATTATTGAAGTTGTACGTTCAGGTGCGGTTGGTATTGGTCGTGGTGATAAAGCGTTGAAGGCATAAGCCTTTTTCGCTAGCGCGACAAAACTCCAGATACAAAAAAAGGGCTATAAGCCCTTTTTTCAATAATTAGTAAGTCACCCTATTAAGGATTAACTTGGTCTTTAAGACCTTTACCCGCTTTAAAGCTTGGGATAGTTGCTGCTGCGATTTGGATTTCTGCACCAGTTTGTGGGTTACGGCCAGTACGCGCTGCGCGCTCTTTTACTGAGAAAGTACCGAAACCAACTAATGCTACTGAGTTACCTTCTTTAAGAGAGGTAGTAACTGCGCCAGTGAATGCATCTAGTGCACGAGTTGCTGCCGCTTTTGAGATTTCTGCATCAGTAGCAATTTTTTCAACTAATTGAGCTTTGTTCATTGTTAGATTCCTATTCGTTATTATTTTGCCTTCGCAAAACCTATCTTTATGCATTTTTGAGAAGTTAGCAACAGCAAATTGCTATTTTTACGTAATTTATTCAAAAATGACTACTATTTAACTATCAATCACAAGGTTAGTGACATCAGTATTAATAAAGACTTAATTTAACTTCCATCACAAAATTTTATGATAGCTAAACCATCATTCAATTTTCTCGATAACCAAGGTAACTTCCCCAACCTCAAAGCCAAACTTATCAATAGCGGTACGGTTTATCAAGCGTGATTGTGTTACCAAGTACATCCAATCATCGAAATTTACCACTAAAGTACTACCATCATATGGAAGCTCGACAGAATATGTCCAATGGAACACGCTTCCATTGCTTTCACCCTTTGCTTCGCCAATCACATCTGATGCTGTCCCTGTGATACTGCCATCATCATTAATGGTGATGTACCAAACACGGGTTTGCGTTTCGCCATCATCATAAACAAATTGCTCGTCAATCACTCCCTGATTGCCGTTCCAAGATGCTTGCATGTCAACTACCAGCTTACGAGTTAACTCGCCCTTGTGGTCTTGCACAACGCCGTAAGCTTTGAGCTCACCACTAAAAAACTGCTTAAAATCAAACTTAGGCTCTGTGCCTTGGTAGTAATCAACATCTGGCGCAGAGCAGCTGGTAATTAACAGTACCATAGCGAAAATAAAGAGTGCTTTGAGCTTAATCATGTTTCCCTCCAATAAGCAGTTTACGAAGTGATGGTTCAGACGTGTCGGCACTTAACCAAATTGCTAAGAAGTTGTCAGCGAATTTATTATCATCGATCTGACCTAGCTCTTTGTCATTAAAGTAAAAAGTACCAATTCCTTGCTCGTTTGTTCGAAACGACAACGAATCGTTTTTTTTGATATCAGGCCAAAGGGCTAATAACTGTTTATCGTAAGCACCTACCATGTCATTGAGCTTTAAATGTTGCCATTGCTCGTTGGTTGCTTTGACGATGTCTTTCGCATCGAAATCCCGCAAATAAGTGAGTGTAAGTTTGCTGGGGTGTTGGCCAAATTGATACGAGCCCGATGGGGTCTCTAACTTGGCGTTATACACATCCCAAAACAGATACTCCATTTTCGCTTGGCCCACCGTTTTAAAGCCATTTGCATACACGCCCGCAGAGAACAATAACGCAGTAAATAAACTTAAATTAAGTGATTGTTTCATCAAATAACCCTTAAAGTTGTGTTATTAAACACTACGAAAAACCACTTAAAACTGATCATTCAGCCGCTAAAAATCGCTTATTAATAGCAATTATAGCCATAAACATACTTGCCCAACCCAAGCCGTACACCAGCCAAAACTGCCAAAGAAAGAGCTCAGTATTAAGTACTTCAAAGCGCATTCCAGCGTAGTAACTAGCAGGAGCAAATAACGCGCAAACACCCCATGCAATATACCAAGGCAACTTTTGTAGAAACTTCATCGAAGTATTAATGGTTAAGAGCAGTGCTGCCCAAAGTACAGCAAGCCATAAAGGAAAAGGGCTTACTTTAAAGGCAAGTAAGTTTAAGCTGCTGGCAAGCCATTCAAAGCCCAGAGCAAGAGGCAAGCCACATAAAAGTAGCCAACTATCTTGCTGGCGTTGCTTTGATAGGTAAATCATCAAAGCAACAACAGCTAAAGCGGGGATTAAAGAGTTGTGCTCAAGGAGTAAGGCCATAAACCATACTCCTTGAAACAAAACAAAGTTAATAATCGAGCGCGATATCATCGCTAGAATGGCCAAAACGAGGTTTACGGGCAACTAAATGAACTGTACTTATAGCACGGGTTCTAAACGCACCTTCACAGTAAGCTAAATAAAATAACCATAAACGATAGAACCGTTGGTCAAATTTCACTTTATCTATTTCAGGCCAGCTAGCGACAAAGCGCTCGCGCCAGTCAGCCAGTGTTCTTGCATAGTGAACACCAATATCTTTTACACTATGCACAACCATGTCTGTTTGCTGCTTTATTTGCTTATTCATTTCGTCTAAACAAGGCAAACAACCACCCGGGAAGATGTACTGCTGGATAAAATCAGAATTTTTAAGGTAATGGCTGTAACGCTGATCAGCTATGGTAATTGCTTGAATAAGCATTGCACCACTGTCTTTTAATAAAGACTGGCATTTTGCAAAAAAGCCTGGCAAGAACTCATGACCGACAGCTTCAATCATTTCAATTGATACAAGCTTATCGTATTTACCTTCTAAGAGGCGGTAATCCTGCTTTAATAAAGTGATTTTATGCTCAAGGTTAAGCTCTTTAACCTTTTGTTCAACATAGGCATGTTGCTCGTCAGAAATGGTGGTCGTTGTTACATGGCAATCAAAATGCGTCGCTGCATAAATCGCAAAAGCGCCCCACCCTGTGCCAATTTCAATGACAGAGTCACCGGGTTGTAAATCAACTTGCTCACAAATTAATGCTAGCTTGTGCGCTTGGGCCTGTTCAAGACTAGCTTGTTTTGAAGGGTACACAGCACATGAATACAACATTTCGTCACTTAAAAATGCACTATATAGGTCGTTGCCTAAATCATAGTGCGCCGCAATGTTCTTTTTTGAACCGCTTGCTGAGTTTTTATTTTTTATGTGATTAATTCGGTGCGCAATGCCGCTCAAAAAGGCAAATTTTTTCTCGAACGCATCTAGCTGATCTTGGTTTAGAGCGAATATTTCAATAAGTTTAGTGAGGTTGTCACAGTCCCAATAGCCAAGAATATAAGCCTCTCCGGCACCAACACTGCCAGACAAAGCAAATGACTTATACATACCAGCATCGTTTACCGTGACCGTTGCGTGTAAATCACTGGTTATGTCACCGAATTGCTCTTTTTGATTACCTTCTCTGAGGGTAATGCAACCGACGTTTATACTGTTGAATGCACCTATTACCAGTTTTTTATAAAGCTTTGTCATCCAGCCGGTCGTTTGGGCTTGTGTTATATTTGATACTTTTTCCATCACATCACCTAGTAGAATTCTCTTGTTTGCCAGAGTGGCCAATAAATGGCACACGTTTGCAAAACAACTTCAAGGCATGAAGGTAAATACCCTTAAAAATACTTATCGTCATAGCCGGAAACTGTTTAAGCACAGCACTAACCTGCTCTTTCGTGAGAGGGTGCTTTTGCAAACGCAGAGTTGCATCAAACAAAAGAGTGTCGTCTTTTTTATTTTCAATATGAATCATGGTGTTATCAGAATTCATTCTAATATGCCAATGATAGTTCATATCTAAGTTCATGAAAGGTGATACGGAGAAAACCTTTCTAAAGTTCACTTTTTTTTCAAGGGGGACGACATAATAATGACGCTCATTCCAAGGCGTATTGCTCACTTCAGCAAGCATGTGAGTGAAATCGCCATGACTAGTTTGGAAGAAGAAAAAGTTAACCGGGCTAAAATAAATTCCTAAACAGCGCACCTGTCCGAGCATAAAAACATGGGTAAATTCATCGTCAATGCCAAGCTCTTTAATTTTATTAAGTGCACGCTGCTTGAGTGGCAGCTGCATATCGGTTTGATAATTAAAATAGTCGCTCTGATTAAATTTAAGCGCCTTAAAACCACTCAAGCCAAGCCAAGGATGAACACCATTAAGCTCATCAGGCTTAGCTAAATCAACCCACATCATATAAAGCGGGTACTTAAAGTGATGCTCTTTCACGGCAAAGCGCCTGTGGCGAACATCACCTACATATATGGCGCTATTCAAACTCGACTCCGAGTTGCTTTGCCACGTTTACAGCACTTCTTACACCGTCTTCGTGGAAGCCGTTGTACCAATAAGCACCGCAAAAATAACTATTGTTTTTGCCGTCAATCAATGCCTTTTGCTGCTGCGCTGCAATCGACTGTTTATTAAATACCGGATGATGATAAGTAAACTCACGCAGAATTTTGTCTTTTTTAATGTCGTCAAGGTGATTAAGCGTGACACAAAATTGCGTGTCGCTCTTAATGCCTTGCAAAATATTCATCTGATAAGTCACAACAGCGGCTTTGTCTGTGTTGTTATTTAACAGATAATTCCAGCTCGCCCATGCGGCTTTGCGTTTTGGTAAAAGTGTTGTATCTGTGTGCAGTACCACTGAATTAGCAGTATAAGGTATGGCTGAGAGAACGCTTTTTTCGTCTTCAGTCGGATCTAATAACAGCTTTAATGCTTGATCTGAGTGACAAGCAAACACAACTTTGTCGAATGTTTCACTATGGCCATCATCAAAATGAACATGCACACTGTCATCTTTTCTAGATACCGAGCTGATATTACTATTTAAACGAATTTTATCAGCAAAACCTTGGATCATAGGTTTAATGTATTCGCGAGAGCCACCCGGAATAACATACCACTGCGGGCGATTAGCGATATCCAACAAACCGTGGTTATAAAAGAACTTAACAAAAAACTCTACGCCAACTTGCGCCATTTCTTTAATGCTTGTTGACCAGATAGCAGCGCCCATCGGCAAAATATAATGAAAACGGAAAAACTCGTTAAAGTCATGCTCGTCTAAAAACTCACCTAGAGTTTGATTTTCTTTGTAATTTTTTTCAGCATGTAATGATTTACACACATCATTAAAGCGCACAATGTCTTTTAAAAGCTTCCAAAATTTAGGGCGAAAGATATTGCGCTTTTGTGCGAACAAGCTCCAAAAAGTATGACCATTATATTCAAAGCCCGTTTGCTCATTATGTACACTAAAGCTCATTTGGGTTTTCTGACGCTCAACACCCAAGCGCTCAAGTAGCTTCTCAAAATATGGGTAAGTTCGGTCGTTAAAGACAATAAAGCCTGTATCAACAGCGTAATCAACGCCATCAACTTTTACGTCTATGGTTGCAGTATGGCCACCTATGTAGTCGTTTTTCTCAAATACGGTTACATCGTAGTGTTTATGCAATAGGTGCGCACAGCTTAAACCCGCTATGCCAGATCCAATAACAGCCACTTTTTTCAACGTGATAATCCTTTTGCAAGCTTCAGCCAAAGTGGCGTAGGAAGCATTCTTAAAAATTTTAAAATGAAGGTAAAACGATGCGGAAAGTGCACTTCTTTGCGCCTTTTCTCGACCCCTTTATAAATATAATTTGCCGCTTTATCTGCACTCACAGCCATTGGCATTGGAAAGTCATTTTTGTCTGTAAGCGGCGTTTTAACAAAACCTGGGTGAACTAAAGTGACATCTACATCTTTTAAATCAACCGCTAAGCTATTAGCTAAATAACTTACACCCGCTTTAGACGCACCATATGCTTGGCTACGCGGTAAGGGTAAGTAAGTAACACTTGAACTTACCAGCACCAGCTGACCACCGGGCTTTATTTTTGGTAATAACGCTTCAAGGCAATAGCCCACACTGAGCAGATTGGTCGTGATCACCCGCTCAAACAAACTACTATCAAAATTGCGAGCATCATCAATGTATTCACAGTTGCCGGCATTTAGAATAACCCGGTCAAATTGTGTATAAGCCACTGTGCTCGAACGAATATCTTGAAGGTCTGTTGCGTCAAATTGGCAAGACTCAATATTTTGATGCTGGCTCAATTTAGAAAGCTTTTCTGTATTTCTACCGCATGCAATGACCTGTTCATTATTGTCTGCATAAAGCTTTGCCAATGACTCGCCAATACCTGAGGTTGCACCTGTAATTAATGTCGTCATTATGCACTCGCTCTTTTATCGATGTATTTCACAGCCGAGCCAAGCACGGGAACATGCCTGTAAAGCATAGCGCCTACGTCAAAATAGTCGCGGTGATTAATTATTTTATCGCCAGCAAATTTTAAGCGACTATGGCCTGCGACCGAGATTGCTTGTCCTTTATTGAGCTTTGGATGGCGGTAATGCATGGTCCAATATACAAACGCGGCGTCGTCATTGCTCTGGATGTTTTCAGTGACATAGCTGTCTTCAATAACAAATTCGCAAGAAAGCACATTGGCGTAGAGGCTTTTAAAATAATCTCGCAGCTCCCCAAGACCATTTACCGCATGCAAGGGATCTGCAAACTGAATATCTGGGTGATAAATTTCATCCAGTAGCTGTAAATTGTCTTTATTGAGTGTTTGATAAACATCAATAAATCTATCAAGGATCGCCTTGTCCATGTCACACCTTAAATGCGTTTAGCGCTCGCTCTCGCGCGGCTTTATGATCAACAATTGCTGGCCAATAACTGCTCGACTTACCCTGTTTCGCTAAGTAATCATGCGGAAAATGGATTTGCTTAGCAGGAATTTTTTCCAGCTCTGGTAAATATTTACGGATAAATTCACCTTCTGGATCAAATCGCTCGCTTTGGGTGATAGGATTAAAAATTCGAAAATACGGCTGTGCATCACACCCCGTACTTGCAGCCCATTGCCAGCCACCGTTATTAGATGCAAGGTCACCATCAATAAGATGCTGCATAAAAAAGCGTTCGCCTTTACGCCAATCAATTAATAAGTGCTTCGTTAAAAAGCTCGCGACCACCATGCGTAAACGGTTATGCATCCAGCCAGTTTGCAGGAGCTGCCTCATTGCAGCATCAACTAATGGATAGCCTGTTTTACCTTCGCACCATGCTTTAAAGTCGCTTTCATCATCACGCCATTTAACGGCGTTATATTTATCGTTGAAGTTGTCGTATTTATTTAGGTTTGGATAAATCGCGATAAGATGGCGGTAAAATTCACGCCAAATCAATTCGTTAACCCAACAAAATAAATTACTTTTACTGCTTCGTAGTACATCAGGGTGACGTTGCTGGATCAGTGCCAATAGTTGATGAACGCTAATAATACCAAGTGCTAAGTAAGGGCTTAAACCCGAGGTGCCTTTAATGCTTGGGATATCTCGTTGGTCTTGATAAGTCACAAGTTTTTCTTCAATAAAGCGCGCGCAAACGTGGCTAAGCGTGTCATCATCAACAGGCCACTTTTCTGAACTGCCGTCTGTACTTAATAACTCACTTGGCTGCCACTTAATGGGCTCAAACATCTGTGGCGGCTCAGCAAAATAAAAGTGGGTGTCTTGATAAACTTTTAGCCATGCATTTTTAAATGGCGTGAATACTTTGAACATCTCACCGCTTTGATTTTTGATGCTTCCCGGCGGCGCAATTACATCACCGTCATATGCATAAAAAGCAATTCCGTTGCTATCAGCGTGCTGTAAAAAGGTTTTATCTCGGTTTACTTCGTTAAGCTCATATTCGTTGTTAGCGTATACATTTTTTACTTGATGCTGCTCGCAAAATGACGCTAACTTTTTAACACAACCGGCATAATCGGCTGCATCAATAATATGTAATTCAATACCTTTACTTGCTAAAAGCTCCCCTAAGAAGCTAAGCCTACGCTTTAATAAATCTAGCTGAATAGCAGCCACATCATGCTTTTGCCATTGCTTCTCAGTAATAAAAAACACCGCATTTCGGCAACCATTTTCGATTGCCTGATACAAGGCGTCGTTATTAAAAAGGCGCAGATCGCGCCTAAACCAAAATAATGTGTTCATTAAATTCCGTAGCGTAGTTTTAATTCGTTCGGATAGGGGTCAAGATACACTTGCTTAGCTAGATACTCATTTGGGTGCACTTTTAAATGATGCTTAATTAACGTAAGTGGTACGTAAAGTGGCACTAAGCCTTGACGGTATTCATCAATGGCATCGCGTAGTTCTTGCTTTTCAATCTTAGAAAGTGATTTTTTAAAATAACCTTGCAAGTGCATTAATGTATTGGCGTTATTTTTACGTGAAGCTGGTTTTTTAAGGGCCGTCATTAACCCCAAAATATATTCATCAGCCAAAGTTTGGATATCTTCGCCATCAAAGGTGCCAAGTAGATTTCCTAAGCTACGGTAAGCCTCGTAGTTATGTGCCATCAACAAGTACTTATATTGGGCATGAAACTGAGTCAATCGATGAACTGTGAGTGGTTGTTCGCTTAATGTTTGCCAGTGCTTGTAGGTGTATACACGCATTACAAAGTTTTCACGAAGGTGCATATCATTTAAACGACCGTTTTCTTCGCATGGTAACAATGGGTTATGTGCCATTATTTGCTCTGCAAAAAAACCCACGCCTTCTGAGGTATTACCTGTACCCGCTTCATTGTAGATTTTAATACGTTCCATACCGCAACTAGGACTTTTAGCACAAAACACAAAACCACTTAAATCTGCAGTTTGCTCTGTCGCAACACGTTTGCCGTATTCAGTTAATTTAGGGCCAACATCGCCAGTGCCATCTGGACGGCACACTTTAATAGTATCGCCAACACGCACTTGGCGAATAGTTGGTCGAGGTATTGGTAGCCCTACCGCTACTTCAGGGCAAAACTTTTTATATTCAACATGGTTAGCCAATTCATCCATGCAAAAATTAGATTTCTTATGTCCGCTGTCAAAGCGAACCTTGTCGCCTGCTAAGCAGGCGCTTAAACCGATTTTAATTGTCGATTGCTGCATATAAACTCTACTAATAGATAAGATTTCCAATTGGGTTCAGTAATTTACTAATACCTTTATTGAAGTGTAGGGCACTACTGACAACTGTAAAGCACAAGCACCCTTCAATCGTTTTTGGTGTGTGATTGTGACGACCATCTAACATCATAAAGTCACCTGGTACATAGTGTCCGTCTTCATCACTAAACTCTCCGTCTAATAATAAAGTGAGCTCAAATCCAGTATGTGTATGCTCAGGTATCTCACCACCCGCATCAATATGAAGCAGGCTTGCTCGTAATGGACCATCTTCTAAATCAATACGAGAGCGGGCAAGTTTGCCTATTTGCATAAAATTGCTGTGGCCAATACGTGTAAGCGCTCTAGGTAAAGTGTAGGTTTTATCTTTAACATCAACAGAAACCTGTTCTTGCTCGTACACTTCATCAATTGATTCATCATCGGTGATGGCATCAAAAAGTGTTTTATCGAACATATCATCCATATCAATTGCTGATTCAGTAAATACATTGTCAGCGTTTTTGGCTTCAAGCGCAGCGATCTCTTTTTGACACACAGGGCACATTTCAACATGAATAGCGACTGCAACACTCAACGTGGCAGGTAAATTACCTTCACTGAACTTGGCAAGTAATTCGTTGCTAGGATGGTGCTTAATCATGGTGATCTCCCATTTCATTGCGTAACTTCTGCAAGGCTAAGCGAAGACGAGACTTCACTGTGCCTACGGGGATATTTAAATGCTCAGCAAGTTGCTCTTGCGACATATCTTGAAAGTATACGCCACGCACAACTTCGCGTTGCGCAAGCGGTAATTTATCAAGGTATTGTTTGATTTGCTTATCTTCTAAGTGGTCACTAAATTCGTGTTGGCCCGGCTGAGCTTCATCAATCAAAGGCCAGATATCTTCACTTATACACTCTTCTTTGCTGCTCTTCATTTTTCTTAGCATATCGAAAGAGGCATTACGCATAACTGTGTAAACCCAGGTGGTCGCTGCACCTTTTTCTTTATGGTAAAGGTGTGCTTTACGCCAAACTGAGGTTAGTGTTTCTTGAACTAATTCCATCGCTTGAGCTTCAGAACCGAATTGCTTTATTCCAAAACGTTTAATTTTTGGTGAGAAATATTGGAAAAGTATTGCAAACGCACGTTTATCGCGGTGCGCAGCAACAGCAAATAAAGCATCAGCAAGCTCTTTGCTTGGAGTATCTGGCATGGCAGAGTATTGACCTGTGTTAGGTTTACAACCTGTTTGAAGTTGTTGACTTACCATCTTTATGTCATCCAATTATTGTCGTTAAAAGTAATACGCCAAAAAGTTGATGTTAGATCACATTAATCAGTAAATTCGTTGTTAATTAGAGTATGGAGGAAACTTAGCAAGTTTTCAAAATTAGATTTATAAGCAAGTTGTTGTTTTTTAACTAACGATATAGGCAAAATCTCTAGCCAGCGGGCAACAACCCAAGCAAGGTTATCGAATTGTGGGGCTTTATATAGGCTTGCTAAATCAGGCTGATTTACAAATACAGCACGAAGTGTGTCGCTCAGTAAGGTGTTTTCGTCATTAATTGGCGTGCTTACATACCATGAAGGTGACGTGATTATTTCGATGTCAGCATGGCGAAGCTGTTGCTTATCCTGACTAGCGTTGTGAATAGAAACCGCATGCTCAGCATAAACATCAATTAATAGTTGGCCATTATCATCTTGATTGAAATCGGTTATTTGCATGAAACAACCTATTTCGGGCAAGTTAAGATCTGTGTCGTGTTGGTATGTGCAAAGCACAAAACCTGTATTATCTTGCACAGCTTCTTTGACCATCGTTAAGTAACGCTGCTCAAAAATTCTTAGCTTGGTGAACCCTTCAGGTAAAATAAAAACCGGTAAAGGAAAAATCGCACGCTTCATAAAGTCTACTATTCTAAAACCACATGCCTTTAATTACGTGCGCTTTTAATCCGCCGATCAATATTTCATGAAATCTTAATATCTACTTTGTACCTTAGAAGTTGAACCATTGTGCAACGTTACGAAATAATTCGATAGATGCATATGCACTGAGTAAACTCAAAACCGGTGCAACCATAAGTAAAAATAAGCTGATTTCACTACTCATTGTCTTGCTTCCTTACTGCTTGTTTGTTGCTTTAGGGGCTTGAGCAACTTTTAACTCTTCTTCTTTCGAAGCAATTGCATCTTCACTCATGTAAGTATCTAGTAACTTTTGAGCATCAAACTCAATGCTGTTCATTACGCTTTCCTTCAACTCGTTACTTGCTTGTTGAACATAGCTTTTAACAGATTGTGTAATTGTGTTGCTGATATCTAATTCAAAGTCAGTAGCACTTGCTTGAGTTGACCCTAATACAAGTAACGCAGCAGTAGTTAATTTAAGTGAGTTATTCATAGTGGTATTCCTTGTCTCTTTAAGTAATTAGTCGTAATTACTTAATCAAAGGTTGTGCCACCCTGAAAATAAATTTTAAATTATTGATTTTTAAGATTTTAATTATTAATTGGTTTTTTAACCTTATTCATGGTTGGTTAATAAAACCAATAGGTTTAAATGTTTTGACCAACATTTAGTGAAAAAATAAGCATTGCCAATTTCAGCGCACACTTGTACACTGAAATTGTTTTATTCACTCATTTTTAGTAGATAGATATGACAGAGCAACTCCCTTATTCACGCCAAGAAGAACAACTTAACGTGCTTACTCACGGCATGGGAGTCCTGTTTGCGGTATATGTACTGTGGGACTTAATTTCACAATCTAACGTTTTATCATCTACGGTGAGTGCCATCGTTTATGGCTCAAGCCTGCTGGTATTATTTTTAGCATCGACCTTATATCACGCCAGTACTAAAGAACGTATACGAGCCATTTATAAAAAATGTGACCACTGTGCAATTTACTTGCTTATTGCCGGTACCTATACGCCTTATTTGGTTATTTCGTTATCTGGAGCTTGGTCAATTGCTGCTTTGGTATTTATTTGGTCTTTAGCGCTTGGTGGTGTTACGTATAAATTACTGGTCAAAAACACAAATAAAAAGGTCTCACTTGCTACCTATTTATTAATGGGCTGGTTTGCATTAGCGCTTGTTTACCCTCTTTATTTGAACCTTGATTTAAGTGCTTTATGGTGGCTGCTAGCTGGCGGGATTGCGTACAGTTTAGGCACTGTATTTTACAGCGCTAAAACCCGCCATTACAGCCATGCAATTTGGCATGTATTCGTGCTAGTTGGCTGTGTTTGTCATTACCTATCAATTAGCTTGTATGTTTATTAGTCCCACTGGTGCAGGCGCATATTAATTTTAGCCTTATTAAAGGTAACACCTTCACTGAGTAGTTTTTGTCGTTGCTCAAGGTGTTTATTGCTGCCTTCAGGAAACGATATTTTACCTTGGCTATTAACCACCCGATGCCATGGAATGCTTGAGCCTTCGGGCATCACTTTTAATAACCTGCCCACTAATCTTGAATTATTAGGGTATCCAGCAAGCTTTGCTACTTGCCCATAACTGGCAACTTTCCCCTCAGGAATGGCACAAATAATGGTATAAATTAAATCTTCTTTAGTTGCCTGCTGCACGACTCGACTCCAAATAGTGTTTACTGACCTCACTAAAATCTTGCCAAATGGCTCTTGCAACAGGACCATGATGTACCGGGTGTTGTCTAAAAACTCGAATTTCTGCACCAAACTGGTGTTCACGATCGATAATTTTAATTTGCTGCAATAAACCAGCGTCGATTTCGGCTTGGCAATGTTGCAAACTGATCATTGCCCAGCCCGCACCAGAGAGTAAAAACGACTTAACACTGGTTATATCGTCAATTTTCATTAATGCAGAGCCTAGCGTATAAGAAAGCCTATCACTGTCAAAACTCAAATCACTTTCAAACATGGCTAAACACGGGTAGTTTTGAATATCTGCGAAACTGATTTCACTGGGCACTACATCAGGCGCGCTAACAATACCTATATCAAATTTACCAATAGGTAAACTTTCGAGGTCTCCTGTTGCATGAAACAAATCAAACCAAGGGCCAATTCCTAAATCAGCCTGATGACTATTAACCTGCTCAAGAGATACAAATCGCTTGCCTGAAGAAATACTAAACTCAGTACTGGCAAAACGTTTAAAGGTTTGGCTGATCACTTGGTTATAGCTATTTTGATGGCAAAGTTGCTCGTAACAAATTTTATAATTGGCTTCATTACCTAGTGCCAGCTCTTTAGCAAGTGAGCTTAACTCACTGTTTGCATTTAGTAATTGCTTGGCCTCACGATAAAAAATACGGCCCTTCTCAGTTAAATGTAACCTGTATTGGCTTCGGTCTAGTAGCTCAAACCCTAGCTCTGATTCTAGCTTCTTAATAGCTAACGTGAGCGCTGGTTGAGTCTTATGCAATTTAAGTGCGGCTTGGCTCAAACTAGAGCTTTGCACAATAGCATCTAGAATGATTAATTGATTTAAATTCATTAATGGCAAACTATATAAATAAAATTTATGCTGTTTCTAAAATTTAATAATTTTTATTTTATATCTTTGCAGCGTATCCTGCAGCAAATTTATGCTTTCTTATCTATGGAGAAGACAATGAGATTGGCAACCGCCGCGTTAATGAGCAGCATGTTTTTGCTTCTTGTGGCATGTTCAGAGCAAGCACAGCAAGATGAAGCAGAGCCGGTAGTACGTCCTGTTAAACTTTTTAATATTGGTAATAATTCAGAGCAAAGCATTCGCAGCTTTCCTGCTGAAGTGGTTGCTAACCAAGGTTCTTATCTCGCTTTTAGAGTAAATGGTGAGTTACTTGAGTTCCCTGCTCTTGCGGGCCAACACGTTGAAAAAGGAGACCTTTTAGCAAAGCTGGATCCTGAAGATTTTCAACTGCAGTATGAAGAACGTAAAGCACGTTTTGAACTTGCTGCGTCTCAACTTGAGCGTGTGCAAAAGCTTTTTAACCGCTCTATTGCTAGTCAATCTGAGTTAGACCAAGCCCTTGCCAATAAACAGGTTGCTGAGTCAGCGCTAAAAATTGCCAAAACCAACCTAGATAATAGTGAATTACGCGCGCCATTCGCAGGTACTGTGGCAAAGGTGTTTGTAAAAAACTTTGAAAACATCCAAGCAAAACAAAACATCCTTCGCCTTGAAACTCGCGATCTAATGGACGTGGTTATTCAAGTGCCTGAAAAGCTCATTGCACGTATCGATAAAGACGTACATTACCAACCTGAAGTTGTATTTGATGGTTACCCAAACAAGTCATATCAATTAACAGTTAAAGAGTTTGATACCCAAGCCGACCCAATTACTTTAACGTATAAAGTTGTATTTTCATTACCTGTGCCAGAAGATTTTAATCTACTTGCCGGTATGACAGGCCGCGTTGATATAGACTTAAGCAAAATCACCAGTTCACAATCACCTTATACACTACTGCCTGTTGAGGCGGTATTCTCAGAACCTACCGAGTCTGAAAACGACAACAGCTATGTGTGGCTTTATGACGAAAACACCGGTCTAGTGCACAAGCAAGCTGTTGAAGTTGGCCAATTACACCGTGATGGCATTGAAGTACTCTCAGGTATTAAAGAAGGCCAAATCGTTGTGGCTGCTGGCGTGCACTTTTTAGAAGAAGGCATGAAAGTGCGTCCATGGCAAAAAGAGCGAGGCTTATAATGAGCTTTGCTGCACTCGCTATTGAAAGAAAAGTCATTAGCTGGATGTTCGCGCTGTTTTTACTGATTGGTGGAACCGTCGCTTACTTTGGCTTAGGACAACTAGAAGATCCTGAATTCACCCTAAAAAAAGCCATGGTGATCACCCTTTATCCGGGCGCGTCACCACAGCAGGTTGAAGAAGAAGTCACCTTCCCTATTGAAAATGCAATTCAACAGCTACCGTATGTTGATTACGTAACCAGTATTTCATCACCGGGGAAATCTCAAATTACCGTCGAGATGAAAAGCAATTATCGTAAACAAGACTTACGCCAAATATGGGATGAGTTGCGTCGGAAAATCAATGATCAGGCATCGTCGATGCCCTCTGGTGTTTATCCTAGTAAAATTATGGATGACTTTGGTGATGTATACGGAGTGATGTATGCAGTCACTGGTGATGGTTATTCTTACGATGAGCTTAAAGATTACGTTGATTATTTAAAACGTGAACTGGTTTTAGTCGATGGTGTTAGTAAAGTAACTGTGGGTGGTGAGCAACAAGCACAAGTCATGGTTGAGATTTCAACCCGCAAACTTGCCCAGTTAGGTATTTCGCCTAATCGTATTTATCAGCTTTTACAAACTCAAAATAGCGTGTCGAACGCAGGTAAAGTCCGCGTTGGCGATGAATCAATTCGCTTACACCCAACCGGTGAATTTAAAGACGTAAAAGAGCTCGAAAACTTACTTATTTCTAAGCCAGGTGAAAATGAGCTTATTTACTTAGGTGATGTTGCTACCGTTTTTCGTGAGTATGCAGAAGTCCCTAACAATATTATTCGCTATAACCAACAGCAAGCATTACTGGTAGGCGTATCGTTTAGCACTGGCGTTAACGTTGTTGATGTAGGCGCAAATATTGATGCCCATTTAGCGTCACTAGAATATCAACGACCACATGGTATGGAAATAAACAGCGTTTATAACCAACCTGCTGAAGTAGAAAAGTCAGTAAGTGGCTTTATTATCAGCCTACTTGAAGCCGTTGCTATTGTTATTATCGTGCTTTTAGTCTTCATGGGCTTTAAGAGCGGTGTATTGATCGGTGTAATACTCCTACTGACCGTACTAGGTACCTTCATTTTCATGAAGTTGTTTGCCATTGATTTACAGCGGATCTCATTAGGTGCCTTGATTATAGCCTTAGGGATGCTGGTTGATAATGCCATTGTCGTAACCGAAGGCATATTAATAAACCTCAAGCGCGGACAAACAAAACTGCAAGCGGCGACTAACATTGTTAATCAAACCAAGTGGCCATTACTGGGGGCTACGGTTATTGCTATTACTGCCTTTGCGCCGATTGGCTTGAGTTCAGATGCCAGTGGTGAGTTTGCTGGTAGCTTGTTCTGGGTGTTGTTTATTTCATTGTTACTAAGCTGGATCACAGCCATTACTTTAACGCCTTTCTTCGCTGATTTAATGTTTAAGCAAGCCACTGAAAAACAGCCACATCACGATGAAGACCCTTATCAAGGTGTTATTTTTAATGTTTATAAAGGCGTGTTGCATACAGCAATGCGGTACCGTAAAACTACACTACTGCTGATGGTGATCATGCTTGTTAGCTCAGTTTATGGCTTTAAATTTATCAAGCAGTCGTTCTTCCCTGCATCGAATACTCCTATGTTTTATGTTGATTATTGGCATACGCAAGGCGCAGATATTCATACCACAATGGATGGTGTTGCAAAGCTCGAAAAATTCTTACAAGCCGACCCATTAGTTGAAGAAATAACCACAACGGTTGGTCAAGGTGCACCGCGTTTTATGCTGACTTACGCACCTGAAAAATCATACCCAGCCTATGGGCAATTGATTATTCGAGTAAAAGACCGCGAAGCTGTTACAACCATGATCAAAAAAGTACGCGATTACCAACATGAACATGTACTTGATGCTCAGCTAAAAGTTAAACGTATGGAAATAGGCCCATCAACAGATGCAAAAATTGAAGCGCGCTTTTCTGGTGCTGATCCTGTGGTACTTCGCCAATTAGCAAAAGAAGCGAAAGACATTCTGCATCAAGATGCGGGGGCATTTAATATTCGCGACGATTGGCGTGCTCGCTCGAAGTTAATTCGTCCACAATTTAACGAGCAAAAAGCCCGTCGTTTAGGGATTGCTAAATCTGACCTTGATCAACTGCTGTTAACTAGCTTATCGGGTAAACAAGTGGGTGTTTATAAAGACGGCACACAAATGCTGCCAATTATTGCTCGATCGCCTGCTGAAGAGCGCTTAAACGTTGAAAGCCTGCGAGACTTACAAATTTACAGCCCAGTGTTAGGTGTGTTTGTACCGGTGACACAAGTGGTTGATGACTTTGTTGTTGAGTGGGAAGACAGCTTGATCATGCGACGTGACCGTAAGCGCACCATCACTGTAATGGCCGACCACGATGTTATTGGCGATGAAACTCCAGCGAAGCTATTTGCACGTGTTCGCAAAGACATTGAAGCTATTGAGCTACCTCGTGGCTATGAGTTGCAATGGGGCGGCGAATTTGAATCATCAAGCAAAGCACAAAAAGCTATTTTCGGCTCATTACCGCTAGGTTACTTAGCCATGTTCGCAATCACAGTGTTGCTGTTCAATTCAGTTAAAAAGCCTTTAGTGATTTGGGCAACAGTGCCACTAGCCATTGTGGGTGTATCAGCTGGTTTATTACTAATGAATGCAGCATTTAGCTTTATGGCATTGCTTGGCTTACTGAGCTTAAGCGGCATGCTCATCAAAAACGGCATTGTATTAGTTGATCAAATTAACCTTGAACTTGACAGCGGTAAAGAGCCTTACAAAGCGGTATTCGATTCAGGCGTGAGCCGTGTTCGCCCTGTAGCGATGGCAGCAATTACTACCATCTTAGGCATGATCCCACTGCTATTTGACGTGTTCTTCCAGTCAATGGCGGTAACCATTATGTTTGGTCTTGGTTTTGCGACAGTGCTAACACTGATTGTTGTGCCTGTACTTTATACCATGCTGTTTAAGATCAAAGTACCTAAACAGCGTCACGCTAATTAATACAGATTGACTCTCAACCAAAAGCCCTAGCAGCAAACTGTTAGGGCTTTTTTATTGCTGAGTTAACATCCGAGTTAAGGTGGGTGTCTAGTTATGGTGCTTGACCACTTAGTTTTAATGGGTGTCCATTTTTGGAGTTCGGGTTATGGTTTTAAATAAAGTGGGTGTCTATTTAATGATTAACTTATCAACTTGTGTGCTAACCTATAGCTGCTTTACTACTTGAAGGATTAAGATGTTTAGAAATGGTTTTTACTTATTGATTGCAATACTCAGTGGTACTTTAACTGCCAATGAAAATACATACTATCAGCGTGAGGCTAATGTGCCTTTTCACGTTGCCGTGGAAAGTTTAACTGATGCTGTTTTAGCAATTGAAGGACAAAATGGATTGATATTTAACTCAAGATGGATTTTTGGGGAAATAGGCACACCAATCGCAGATATTTGCGAAGGGCAACAACTAGTCGATCTAGAGCTCGGGTGTGATTCTATTTCAACCACGACTGTTGAATCTCATTACAACTTTCCACAGCACAGTCAGATTGCTCTGTATTTTAGACCTAACTTGAATGTAAATGGATTCAAATTGATTGAAGCAAGCGTTAAAAACAATGAAGTAGCACTATTACTATTTGAAGATGACAATACAAAAGAGCTGTTCTTTGTAAGAAAACATCAACTTAAAGATATTATCGCGAAAAAACTCACTAAAAAAGAATTTCAACCGAAAAGAGACCGTCTTAAAGCTGATACCATTGGCCCTAATAAAGGCTAGGGTTGAAATCAGTATCATTTAGAACCCCGAAGGTAACCAGTAAAGACTAGTCAGGGCTCTAATGAGCTGAGTTTACTTTTTCAGACTTAATGTACCTGTGCGTTTAGTGCTGCTACGCTTCGTTTGATTTGATTTTGATGAGTGTGAATTGCCCGCCTTTGCTCTTGATTGACCTTGTTTGCCATCACTACGTGCTTTTTTTACGTATTTAGAAAAGTCGCGCTTTTTTTCTTCTTCATTGCGTGGCTTTTGCTTGGCACGGGCTTGCGTTGGCAGTTTATTGTCATCAATTGAGCGCTCTTCCGTTTTACCAGAGTCGGCAATTGAGTTATTGATCTCAGCCATTTCTTGTTCGGTTAAGTGACGCCACTGCCCTACTTTTAAACCCTTTAGGGTCACGTTCATAATTCGTGTGCGCTTTAAAGTTACCACTTCATAGCCTAAATATTCACACATACGACGTATTTGGCGGTTTAAGCCCTGTGTTAGCACTATAGTGAATTGCTGTGGGCCTGTTTGTTTCACCTTACACTTTTTAGTAACGGTATCGAGGATTGGGATCCCATTTGCCATCTTATTCACGAACTGGCGATTAAGCGGTTTATCAACCGTCACTACGTATTCTTTTTCATGATTATTACCAGCGCGAAGAATTTTATTAACTATGTCGCCTTCGTTAGTTAAGAAGATTAAGCCTTCTGATGGTCTATCTAAGCGTCCAATAGGGAAAATACGCTCTGGGTAATTAACCGCTTTAACAATATTGCTTTGGATTTTTCGCTCAGTCGTACAAGTAATACCAACAGGTTTGTTATAGGCAATATAAACCAGCTTAGGCTTTGCTTTTAAAGGTTTGCCATCAATGAGTACATCATCAGCGTCACTGACTTTTACGCCCATTTCAGGCAAGTTGCCGTTAACAGTAACACGACCTTCTTCAATATATTTATCTGCCTCTCGGCGTGAACAAAAACCTGTTTCACTGATAAATTTATTTAATCGCTTTAACTCTGTCATGACACACTTCTGTCTGGATTTTAAAGCCGCTAGTTTATACCAGAAGCCTTTACCAAGCTAGGTAGAATCTAGGCTCTTTGACTACACTTTTAGTGTAGTGCTGCGTTTTTGGGCTTTACGCTCAATAAACTATGTAGCGTATCAAAATCGAAGGCGTACTCAGTGCTTTTGCTGTTTTGCAGTAAGAAGGTTTCAAAAGGGATAACCGACCAGTCTTTGATATTTCTTAGCCAGCTGTAACTTTGAATATTGTGCTTTGTGATCACCCCAAGCTGAAACTTAATCGCGTCGTGGTTTTGCCAATAAGGGTTACCATTATGATGATCGACCAAGCTTATTAATGCCCATGCTCCCATCATAAAATGCCCGCCAACACTGGCTGTGAGTTTTTGCTGTTCAATTAAGTTTAAATTATCATCAAGCCAATCAATACCACCAATGAAATAGGCACTATCTGTTTTACCTTTTACTGCTTCAAGGGCGCCTTGTGCCATTAAATCAGAAGCGCACCAAATCACATTCGTATCTGGGTATCGTTGTAATAATCGGCTCACTTTATTCTCGGCTTCTTGCTTACTCCAATTTGCATACACAACTTGCTCAAGCTCAACATCTTGTTTTCGTAGATAGTGCACGAGCCCATCACTACGGGTATCAGATTCAGTGCCATAATGGCCATTGATAGCGACAAAGTGAGGCGTTTGCTGGGCATTTCTTGCCTCATCAAGTAAGGCTTTGCCAAGTTGCTCACCCGCTTTAAAGTTATCGTGAAATACTTCACCTAACCAATACTTAAAGCGCTGACGGGGTTTACCGACTTCTTCACGCTCTACGCCAACAATTGTTTCTTCAAGAGTGATAAAATTCACTTTGTGTTGTTCAAGCAAGCTCATTGACTGCTCTGCACCACCTGGGTAATTAATTAAAATGGCGTAATCAGGTTTAGGGTTATATTGCAGGTATTGTTTGAGTTCGGCTAATTGAATGTGGCGATTTCCACCGCCATAAATTGTTGTGAGGGCAACATTATTTTGCTTGGCAGCAACCTGCATCACATTAGTCACTTTTTGCCAAAATACATCGCTTTTAACTGAGGGATTAACTAACAGCACAGAGAATTGCTCGCCAGCATAAAGTGGTGAACAGCAAAGCAATGTAAAAACCAACAAGCAAACTCGCATTACCACTCCGCTTTGTTTTTCTTTGATTGTAGTATACGAGGAATTATCTAGACAATTTCCGCCAAATTAATTCACACGGACCATGTGTAAAGTACTGACTATACACTTTACAAAAAAACAATTGAAAAACAAGCACAATAGCAATAACCAACCAATAATCTATGCGATCAAAATTAAGTGCTGCAGTTGGGTATGCGACTTTAAAAAACAGGATAAAAATCACTGTTTGCATCAGATATAGCGTCAGTGACATGCGTCCAGCTTGCTGTAGCAGCAACCAGTTTCTGGGGATATTTTTAACTATTTTCACAATAATGTGGCAATAGCAAATGGCCATAGCTAAAGCTGCAAGCCAATTAATCGGTTCAGCAATCGCGTACATAAATACACTTTGGTCAGGCTCTATCATCAACCTTAGAGCCGTTAAACTTATCGCTGCAGTAGTAATCAACTTAAGCTGGGAATTTGTTAAACCCTGAACAAATATCCCTTGTTTATATAAATAAACACCCACCAACATTAACCCTGCAGCCATCCACATAGTGATAAGCGGCACAGCAATAAGCATTATGATAAACATCAAAAAATTACTGACAAACCCGGCGAAGTAAGAAGAATAAGCCGCGTCATACGCCATTAAAAAACTCTCAGAGCTTCTCGTTACAGGGCTAAACTCTGGCTCTACAAAGGCAAGTAAAAATGAAATGAAGGCACCAAGAAGTAAAAACAACATGCCCATACGTAGTATTTTTTCGTTATCTTGCTGGCTAAATTTAAGGGTTAACCAGCCTGCACAAGCATAAATAAACAAAATATCGCCAGCCCACAATAAAAATCCATGGGCAAGGCCAATACAAGCCAAAACTTTTAGTCGCTTATGTTGCTTCTCGACGCTTTGCCAAAGCTGCCATTGAATAACTAAAGACGCACCAAATAACAGGCAAAAAAGGCTTCTAAAACGCCCATCAATAAACACTGTATTTATGGTGTAAATGAGTGAGTCTGAAAATGGTGGCGTAGCACTTGGGGTATAGTCGTACTCGAACACGGCAAAAGTGTAGATGTTCATAAACATCAAGCCGAGTACTGCAATACCCCGTAAAACATCCATATTTATATTGCGCATAAATCCCTTATAGGTTCTGTCTGCAGCTATCGCTCCAATTTACTGCATTTTCGTATATCTTGGGAAGGTCAGCACTTTCAATGCTTAAATAGGCAACAGCCTGTTCAAGCGCCCACCAGCTGCCAGTTTCGTACGCTTTGACCGTTTCAAGTATGTAATAAAGAATATTTTTTTCTTGCATGAGAGCAGCATGAATTTCGTCAGGAAACGGCAATCGATCCAATAGCTTTTCCATAGGCTGATCTAATATGGCATCGAGTAACGAAAACAGTCCAGTTAAAAATGCCTCACCAGTTTGTTGCTTAGCAACACGCTGCGCTATTAATTCGCAAAAGCGCGCTCTAACAACACAAAGCCGAGTAAGCTCGGCTGGTTTTGACTGGGCACTGTGGGCAGTAATAATTAGGCTCACAAACTTTTTCAGTCGTTCATGTCCTAAATATACAAGCGCTTGTTTTAGAGAGCCAATTTTACTTTTGATAGGAAACACGCCGCTATTAATTAAGCGCAGCAATTTATAAGCAAGTGCGGTATCTAACGAGAACAAACCTGCAATTTCACTGATGTCAGGATCTGGGCGCATGACTTCAGCATAAATTGATAATACCAGCGCGTAGTTGTAATCAATATCGCGATGCTGAATCATTTTGGGCTTTGCAAAGAAATAACCTTGGAAAAAATCAAAGCCCATTTTATAGGCTTTGTCGTAATCATCGGCTGTTTCCAGCTTTTCAGCCAAAAGCTTTATTTTTTTATGTTTTTTAAGCTTATTTACAACAGGGGCAATTTCTTCAAAAGGAGTTTGCTGAATATCAAATTTGATAAGGCGAATAAGTTTTAAAAAACGATCCCACTCAGGCTGGTAAACAAAATCATCCAAAGCCAACTTATAGTTGTTATGAAAAAGCTCACGACAAAATTCGTAGTTTTCGTCAGTAGGTTCCATGGTTTCGAGTAACTCAATAACCACATCATGAGTTGGCAAAAACGCGCAAAGGTCCAGCTTCAAAGACTCTGGACCTATATTAATTAATGCTTTTTTGCCCGACGTTATATGGCGGGTACCTAAATTGAGCTGGTTTTCCATAATGAGTCGAGCCGTTGCCGTACTCTCTGACACATCAGGAAAACTATTTTTTAAACTATCTCTAAATAGTAGCTCATAGGCGACAACTTGTTGACGACGATTAAAGACCGCTTGCCTAGCAACAAATACAGCCACTTTACCTACTTTTTACATTTTATCTCACACTAAGTAATTAATAGCTGAAATTGACAAAAAAGTCACTTAATTACCATGAATCACGCATTTTTTATTGATATAAGCCAGATAAATAGCCTTCTGCAACGGATTGCCACGTAAAACGGGCATTTTCAGCCTGTTCACATATTGCACACCATTGTTTTGGTTGTGATTTCTTAAGCTCAAGCGCATCGCTAAAACTAGTAACAAGTTCGTAGCTTTGTGATACTAAACTCTCACCATGGAAACTAAAACCACTCACATTATGCTCAACTGTATCGCGCAAACCACCTACACCATGAACTAAGCACGGCTGTCCTGCGCGCATGGCTAACATTTGACTGATACCACATGGCTCAAACGAACTTGGCATTAAAAATAAATCGCCTAAGTGATACATGTATTCGCCAACAAAATGCGCGTACCCTTTTAAAAATAGCAGGTTTTCTTGGCGAGCCATAACTGATGTCATAATTTGCTCAAGTTCAGCATCACCTGAGCCTAAAATAATCATATAGCCGTTATGTTGTTTTAAGCGCTGACATAACTCATCTAAAACAAGTCCTTTATCATAAGGCTGGCGAAGTAACAGTGCTTTTTGGTCCGTTAAACGACCCACACTGGTTACTAATGGCCCTGAAAACGGCTGAGTTTTAAATTTAAGTAAGCGTTGATGCGCTATGTAATAGCTTGGATCTAATACCGGGCTTTTTGCCATCCATTGAAATAACGCATTTTCGGCATGTTGATAAAGACTTGCTAAGCTAATGTCGTCAAGCTTCATTCCAGGATATTCACAACCATTAAGAATGCCCACTACACGGCCTTGTTCATAGGCAGCTTGTAGGTCAGCTTCGAGCCCCTCACCACCAAAGAAGCCTTTTTCTGCATCACTTGGGCGCAGTACTTCTTGGCAATAAGTTGGCGATACTAGATGTACTTTATCAACCAGATTAATTGCGCTGCGCATTGGGTTAAAACAATCAAAATAACGCGGATCACATAACCGTTCGCCGTTATAACCTAAACCAGGGAACCACGCTTCAAGGCTTGAGCTGTCGCCTTTAAAAGGACGTATCCCTTGCAATGCAAGGTTATGGACTGTGTAGGCTAAGAATAAATGCGCTAGTTTTTTATAGCGGCTATCTGTTTTAAGTAATAGAGCAACACAGGCACTGTGCCAGTCATGTAAGTGCACAACATCCGGCGTGCGGATAAGCCCTTGTAATAAGGCCTCACATACAGCAGCGTTAAAAAGAGCAAACTTACTTGCATCGGTTGCAAAGGGGCGGCCTGGTTCATCGTTACAATAAACAGCACCATTATGGCGACTAAACTCCCAATGAGATATAAGTAGTTGCGTTACACCTTCATCACTTTGAGCGAGCTTCCACACATCCAGTTTTTGCATATGACCTGCAAATGGTACATGCACAACACCTATGTGATGACGCTCCAAATAATCAAAGCCATAATCAGGGATCACCACATCAACACTAAGGCCTTTTTCAACTAACGCTTTAGGACAATCTCTAACAACATCCGCTACACCACCGACTTTTGCATTCGGTAATGCATCATTCTCTGCAGCTACCATCAACACATGCATGCTTTGCAGTACTCCATAAAACTTTTATACCAATCCTCAATAATACTTAATTAAACGAATTGGTATTAATCAAATATAAATAAGGGAGGGACATGCCCTCCCTTTTTGTTTTAGCGCGATTGCTTAAGCAAGTCGTTTATTACCTTGCTCTTGTTGATCTAACTTCTTTGCAAGTTCATTCAACATATCACGAGTTACCAGCACAATCCCTTTTTTCGAGACTCTAAAGCCATTTTCTTTGTCAGCTTTGTGATCGTAACCAATTTCCAGACCCTCAGGGATCTCACAATTACGGTCAATAATAGCACGCCTAATTCGGCAGTTTCGCTGAATTTTTACCCCTGGTAAAATCACTGACTCTTCGATTTCGCAGAATGAGTGTACATATACATTCGAGAACAGCAGTGACTTTTTAACTTTAGAACCAGAGATAATACAGCCACCCGATACTGTTGAATCAACAGCCATACCACGTCTGTCATCATCGTCAAAAATGAATTTAGCAGGTGGTAATTGCTCTTGATATGTCCAAATTGGCCATTGCGGATCATAAAGGTCAAGCTGAGGCTGCGGCATTACCAGTTCCATATTGGCTTCCCAGAACGAATCCAGGGTACCTACATCGCGCCAGTATGGTTGACCATCATGTACATCTCTAAACGGATATGCAAATACGTTATGCTCTTCAATAATAGCTGGGATGATATCGTGACCGAAATCACGGCCAGAGCCCTCAGTTTCTGCGTCTTTTTTCAATTGTTCAAATAAGAACTCAGTATTGAAAATATAGTTACCCATTGATGCTAAGCAGGTGCCTGGCTTACCCGGCACAGACGTTGGTTCAGCAGGTTTTTCATCAAAACGACGAACACGATTGCTTTCGTCAACTGTCATTACACCAAATGTATCTGCAGCTTCTTCGCATGGTACTTCAATACAACAAACCGTCATATCAGCACCTGTTTCAACGTGTTTTGCCAACAAACCACCGTAGTCCATACAATATACGTGGTCACCAGAGAGGATCATCACATACTTAGGTAACTCATGACGAATGATATCCATATTTTGGAATACCGCATCTGCTGTACCACAATACCAATCATCTCCCTTTCGCTGAGATGCAGGAAGTATCTCGACTGATTCTCCGAGTTCTTTTTTGAAGTGACCCCATGCACGGTTTACGTGACGAATTAATGAGTGCGACTTATATTGAGTAGCAATACCAACTCGACGAATACCTGAATTAATACAGTTCGACAATGGAAAGTCGATTATTCGGTGTTTACCACCAAAATAGACTGCTGGTTTAGCACGCCAATCTGTTAATTCATGTAAGCGTGAGCCTCGCCCACCGGCAAGAATTAGGGCATACGTTTCTCTGGTTAAACTACTTATGTATCGGTTTGCATAACTTGGCATAACTCTCTCCGTCTTAAGCTAGCTGCTTTTCTTCTGTGTGTTTTGCTGTGCACTAGTATCCAGTAATGGCTCCAAATGCCAGATGTCGTCACTGTATTGACTAATGGTTCTATCGCTCGAAAACATGCCACTGGCTGCAGTATTCAAAATACTCATTTTGGTCCAGTGAGCAGTGTCTAAGTAGGCTTGTTCAACTTGCTCTTGCGCTTCGACAAAGCTGGCAAAGTCATGAGCGACTAACCATGGATCGTGCGGGCTCTTAATCGCCGCGATAATGTCGTCAAATAAATTAGGCTCAAACAAGTTGAAGTGACCGCTCTCAAGTAATTGCATTACTTTATAGAGGCTGTCAGTTTGGTGAATAATCTGCTCAGGATTATAGTGCGCTTTGATATCATCAATTTGCTCTGCACGTGCACCAAATAAGAAGAAGTTGTCAGCACCTACAGCATCACGAATTTCGATGTTAGCGCCATCTAATGTACCTATAGTCAATGCGCCGTTCATCATGAACTTCATGTTACCTGTGCCAGATGCCTCTTTTCCTGCCGTAGAAATTTGCTCAGATAAATCCGTCGCTGGGCAAATGGTTTCCATTGCTGTTACGTTGTAATTAGGTAAAAAAGCAACTCTTAAATACGGTTTAGCAAGCGGATCTTTGTTGATCACTTCTGCTACATTATTAATTAATTTAATAATTTTCTTCGCCATGTAGTAACCTGGCGCAGCTTTACCGCCCAATAGCACACAACGAGGAACAATGTTTGCTGTATCACCTTGGCGAATTCGGTCGTAAAGGTGAATAACGTGCAGTACGTTTAATAGCTGACGCTTATATTCGTGAATACGTTTAACTTGCACGTCAAACATCATTTCGGCATCAAACTCTACGCCACAGCGGCTTTTCACTAACTCAACAAGGCGTTGCTTATTGCTGTGTTTTACAGCTTGCCATTGTTTATGAAACTTAGTGTCATCATATAAACGGCGTAACTGGCTAATTTTGCTAAAGTCAGCAACCCATTCATCACCAATGTGTTGATTAAGCAGTTTAGCCAACTCAGGGTTACAATGTGCTAACCAGCGACGTGGTGTTACACCATTAGTTTTGTTGTTGAATTTTTCTGGCCATAGCTGATAAAACTCATTGAATAAGCCAGCTTTAAGTAGCTCAGTGTGAAGCGCAGCCACACCATTAACCGAATAGCTACCAACAATCGCTAAATATGCCATGCGAATTTGTGGCTCAGGGCCTTCTTCGATAAGTGATAATGCACGTTGTTTCTCAACATCACCTGGCCACGCTAACGCAACTTCAGCGAGGAAACGCGCATTGATTTCGTAGATAATTTCTAAAATACGCGGTAATAATCGGGCAAATAAAGATACTGACCACTTCTCTAATGCTTCAGGAAGTAAAGTGTGGTTTGTATAAGCCATAGTCTTAGTCGTGATAGACCACGCTTCTTGCCAATCTAGCTCATACTCATCAACCAAAATACGCATAAGCTCAGCGACAGCAATACTTGGGTGCGTATCGTTTAATTGGAAAACATGGTAATCAGCAAAATCAGAGAAGTCTTCGCCATGTTTGCTAACCCAAGTGTCGATGATGTCTTGTAAGCTCGCTGATGATAAGAAGTATTGCTGACGTAAGCGTAGCTCTTTGCCGTTTTCACTGCTGTCATTCGGATAAAGAACCATGGTGATTTGTTCAGCTAAGTTTTTACGCGCTACAGCTTCTGAGTAACTACCCGCATTAAACTCACTCAAATCAAATTCGTCTGTGGCTTCTGACTTCCATAACCGTAGGGTATTTACAATATCGTTTTTGTAACCCGGAATTGGCACATCATAAGGCACAGCTAAGACATCGTGAGAATCTAGCCATTGACGGTGCTCACGACCAAATTTATCAGTATAACTTTCAACATGACCAAAGAACTTTACACGCTTTGATTGCTCAGGTGCACTCAGCTCCCACGGGTGCCCTTCACGTAACCAGTTATCTGGTTGTTCAATCTGATTACCATTTTCAATAGCTTGATTAAACATGCCGTACTCATAACGAATACCATAGCCTACCACTGGCAATGCAAGGCTTGCACAGCTATCTAAGAAACAAGCTGCTAAGCGTCCTAAGCCACCATTACCAAGGCCTGCATCATGTTCAGCCTCAGCAACCTGCTCAAGCTCTGTGCAATATTCTTGTAACGCCTTAGCGACTTGCTCATCTAAGTCTAAGTTTAAAATCGCATTACCAAGGGCACGCCCCATTAAAAACTCAAGTGATAAGTAAGCTGTTTTACGGCGTTTTTGTTCATGAATTTGCTGATTTGTTACACGGCAACGTGCGACTAGTCGGTCACGAATAGTTAATGCTAATGCATGGTATAAATACAGTTGTGATTTACCTACTTTGTCACGCCCAAGGGTGTAATAAAAATGGCGTGATAAATCATCGTCTAAGGTACTTTCATCAACTGTAGGCGCATCCTGCCAGCCCTTTACAATACATACTTGATCGGCATTTTTAGCCATGATTTAGATCCTCTGAATTGGCGGTAAAAACCCAGCTGCTCATTGCAGCAATCTGGTGTTCCTTATCAACAAATTGTGTTGACATAGGATGAATGCTGGTCAGCGCTAACTGCCACTTTCCTTTTTCTAAACTCGGAAGTTGGCAAGTAACCGGCTCTGATCCTGCATTTAATATGATCAATAAAGCTTGATTTGTATGCTTGTCGGTCAGGCTGTATATCAACACTTGGCGATCGCCTTGATGCCAATCGTCTTGTTGCATATTGGTGCCTGATTCGGTGAACCAAGCGACGTCATAACGCGGGTCATTATCGTGAACAAAAAAGCGGTGTTTAAAAATACTGAAATGCTTACGAATGCGCAGAACATCGTCAATAAATCGAGTTAGAGGATGACTGAATTGTGAGTCTTTCCATGCAAGCCAGCTTGTGCGATTATTTTGACAATAGGCGTTGTTGTTACCACCTTGTGAGTGTGCCATTTCGCTCCCTAAAGAAAGCATAGGCACGCCCTTCGAAAGTAACAAAGTTAACAACATATTTTTTTGTTGTTGTAAGCGTAATTTGCTCACTTGTGGGTCGTTGGTAAACCCTTCTACACCACAATTGAATGAATGATTACCACTGTGGCCATCACGATTTTGCTCACCATTGGCTTCGTTGTGTTTATTCTCGTAGCTGACTAAATCAGCAAGTGTGAAGCCATCATGGCTGGTGATAAAGTTAATACTGTTAAGTGGCCCGCGTAGGTTATGCTCAAACAAGTCGAACGACCCATGTAAGCGTTTTGCAAGCTCGCCAATTACGCCCTGCTCTTGTTTCCAAAAGCGTCTTATCGTATCGCGATACTTATCATTCCATTCACGCCATGGCGCAGGAAAAGCCCCTAATTGGTAACCACCTGGGCCAATATCCCATGGCTCTGCAATCAGTTTAACTTGGCTTAGTACTGGATCTTGATTAATCGCTTGGAAAAACGCATGTGCCTGATTAAAGCCATTTGGATTACGCGCTAAAATGGTTGCTAAGTCAAAACGAAAACCGTCGACCCCCATCACTTCAACCCAATAACGCAAGCTATCAAGTACCAGCTGTAAAGAGCGAGGCGAATCAATATTTACGGTGTTTCCACAGCCGGTATCATTAATATAATGTTGTGGTTTATCAGCAACGGTACGGTAGTAACCTAGATTATCTAAGCCTCGTAGCGACAAGATAGGTCCATCTGTGCCCGCCTCAGCGGTGTGGTTATAAACCACATCGAGTATTACTTCGATATCCGCTTTGTGAAGCGCCGCCACCATTTCTTGAAACTCACTAATATCATCATTAACCAGATAATCTTTATGCGGCGTAAAGAAGTTAAGCGTGTTGTAGCCCCAGTAATTTTGTAAGCCTTTAGCTGTTAAAAACTGCTCGCTGATAAAAGCATGAACGGGTAATAACTCTAAGCAAGTCACACCAATAGTACGTAAATGCTCTATAAAACTAGGGTGGCTTAAACCTAAAAACTTACCTTGTAACGATTTTGGAATTTCAGGGTGGCGACAGGTTGCGCCAACTACATGGCACTCGTAAATAACCGTTTTTCCCCAGCAGTGATTCGGTTTTTTACCTGTGTAAGGTGCAAGTTCACGGACTCGTGATTTCGGCATATCAATGGCATTGTTAACCTGACTTAACTTTCCTACAGGCATTTGCCCATAGTGACGTTCACTCCAAGTAAACTCACCATACAAATCTCGCGCATAAGGGTCTAACAGCAGTTTGTGGTTATTAAAAAATAGTCCCTTTTCGGGTGCGTATTCACCATCAGCGCGAAAACCATACAAGGCGCCACTTTTCAAAGGGCTCACTTTCAGTGTCCAGATACCGCCTTCGTTCATATGCATCGCAAGGGTGAGAATTTCTGAATGACCGCTGCTATCAAATAAGCACAGAGACATATGTTGTGCTTGTGGTGCGTACACAGCAAAGTTTACGCCCTCACCAACAACAGACGCCCCTAAAGGCGAGCTCACCCCAACTTCGAGTTCGACACTATGACTCATCGCTCACCTTCTTAAGGTAAATTGTCGCAAGGCCAGGTAAAGACACGCTAATGCTTTGATTAAAGCCATGACTTTCTTTCCCTTGGCTTACGATGATTTGCTCTGCATGATTGGTTGCTTCAACGCCAGAACCAAAATAGTCCGCTTTATCGGTGTTCAAAATAACTTGGTAAGCGCCTGCTTTTGGTACACCTATCACGTAGTCGTGGTACACCTGTGGCGTTAAATTACAGATCACCACTACAAAATCTTCTGCTTTCTTTGCATAACGAATAAAGCTAAACATACTTTGCTCAGCATTATTGTTATCGAGCCATTCAAAGCCTGCTGGGCTAGTATCTTGCTCGTATAAAGCTGGCGTGCTGGTGTAAACAGCATTTAAATCTTTAATCGTTTGCTGCATGCCACTGTGGCTAATATGCTCAAGTAAATGCCAGTCAAGCGATTGGTCGTGATTCCACTCTTTACGCTGGGCGATTTCAGCACCCATAAACAATAATTTTTTACCTGGATGCGCCCACATAAACGCATAATATGCACGTAAGTTCGCAAACTTTTGCCAGTCATCCCCTGGCATTTTTTCAATTAATGAGCCTTTACCATGCACAACTTCATCGTGGCTAAGCGGAAGAATGTAGTTCTCACTGTAGGCATAAACCATTGAAAACGTCATTTCATGGTGGTGATGCGAACGGTAAATGGAATCACGCTGCATATAATGCAAACTGTCGTTCATCCAGCCCATGTTCCACTTATAACCAAAACCTAACCCATCATGGTCAACTTGACGCGTAACGCCCGGCCATGCTGTTGATTCTTCGGCCACCATCATAATGCCTGGATTTTTCGCATAGCAGCGCATATTGACTTGTTTTAAACACTCAATGGCGCCTAAGTTTTCTCGGCCACCGTATTGATTCGCAACCCACTGCCCTTCTTCACGGCTATAGTCTAGATAAAGCATTGAGGCAACTGCATCCACGCGTAAACCATCAATGCCAAATTCATGCAGCCAGTACATTGCATTCGCAATTAGGAAGCTACGAATCTCTGCGCGGTCATAATTGTAGATATAGGTATTCCAATCAGGGTGAAAACCTTGTCTAACATCAGCATGTTCGTATAAATGGGTGCCATCAAAACGATGTAAACCATGTGGATCACTTGGGAAATGACCAGGAACCCAGTCAAGAATAAGGCCAATATCGGCTTCGTGACATTGCTCGACGAAGTAAACAAAATCTTCAAAGCTGCCATAGCGACTGGTCGGGGCAAATAATCCAACTGGTTGATAACCCCATGAACCATCAAAAGGGTATTCACTAATTGGCATTAATTGCAGGTGCGTAAAGCCGAGTTCTTTAGTGTAAGGAATAAGATTATCAGCAAGTTCACGCCATGTTAGATAGCGCTCCCCGTCATCTCGTCTTTGCCAAGAACCCGCATGCACTTCATAAATACTGACAGGCGCATCAACACTGTTCCGTTTTGCGCGATTTGCTAACGCCTTTTCAGAAAGCTGAATTCCTGTTTTCAGCTTTTGTAGTACTGACGCCGTACCCGGTGCTTGTTGCATCTTAAACGCAAATGGATCGGCTTTATCAAGTACTTCACCGGTCAGAGTGGTGATAGCAAATTTATAGCATTGATGCTCTTTAAGCCCTGGGATAAATAACTCCCATACCCCACTGGCAGGATGAAAACGCATAAAATGACGATTACGCTGCCAATAGTTAAATTCACCAATAACAGATACACTACTGGCATTCGGCGCCCAAACTGTAAAACGAACACCATCAACGCCTTGTTGAGTCACAAAATGTGCACCAAAATGTTGATAAGCATGCTCTAAACTGCCTTCATTAAACAGATACATTGCCTGTTCATCTAAGCTGCTTTCAAAGCTATACTCATCATATTGTTGATGGCTAAATTCATTGCTATAGCTAACATCTAGCTGGTAGTCAGGGTTAGTTTTTGATTTGATATTTGCGATAAATAAATGACTATCACCTTGTTGCTGCGCAACGATTTTTTCTGTACCAAGCAGAACCGAAACACAGCTTGCGCCAGGCAAAAAGCAACGAATTTCATAGCTTGAATCGCCACTTTTATGCGCTCCAAGAAAGCTGAAAGGATCTCTAAAACAACCACTGGCTAATGCATCTATTTGTTTTTGATAAATAACAGGTTGTGCACTTTGCTCTTGACGAACACGACTTCGCATTATTGATTCCTTATCGAAATTAAATTGGCTAAGAATGACTGTTGCGCTTCGATAATCTGCGCCGCTGGACGCGACAATGAACGCCGCCAATTTGGGTACTCTTTATCAGTACCGGGGATATTTACAGGCAGTATTTGCTGATCTAAGTCATCTATTTGAATAGTAAATAGCTTTGCTGGTGCTGCCGCTAATGAGGATGCCAACGCTCCATAAACCTTAAAGGCATCTGTTTCTAACGATAAATGCTGGTTTGACTCTCGTGCGATAAAATTAAGCATACGATGCTTTTCAATGTTTCTCGCATCAAATTGAGCCCGAGTTTGCTCATCATCAAGCAAACCATATTGTTGTTTAATCGTAATATCATGGCCAATCCACCAGCCTTTGAATGGTGGTACGTCATGATTGGCTATCATTAGTAGACTATGAGGAGCAAAATGCTCAGCCGCTAAAAACTCGCCTTGATGATCTTTTTCAAAGTAAAACAACCCGTTTGAATAGATTGCACTTGCTTTTAGTGCTTCACGCACTTCATTAGGTACAACACCTAAATCTTCGCCAATCACCACACATTGATTAATGTGAGATTCAATCTTTAGAATTGCTAATAATTGCTCAAAGGGATAATAGACATAACAGCCATCTTGCTGGGAATTATTTTCAAAACACCACCAAAGTCGGCGTATCGCCATAACGTGGTCAATTCTAAGACCACCAACATCTTCCATATTGGCGCGGATAAGTGAGCGATAAAAAGCAAAGTTGTCTTTACTTAACTTTTGTGGATTGAGTGCCGGCAAGCCCCAGTTCTGACCATGTTCAGCCCAAGGATCTGGCGGAGCTCCAACATGTGCATTTTCTGCAAATAGCTCATTTTGGCTCTTAAACTCACTGCCATCACCTGCACAGCCAACAGCTAAGTCATTTATAAGGCCAATTGCCATACCACAATCACGGGCAGCTTGCTGGCAGATATTTAATTGAAGGTGAGCTTGCCATTGTAAGTAGCTTGCATAATCACGGTCCCCAACCAACATGGTCGACAGGCTATGTTTATGGGTTTCACAAAAACGAGTGAACTGCTGTTTTCGCTCTGCTGAAGCGAATTCACAAAAGTGCTGATACAAGAGACTAAACACTTGGTACTTGAAATCACTTACCGAAGTGTAATCAATGTAAGGTGCACTATTTTGGGGCTTATCTGCCAATAATTTATCAAGTGCATTATTATTTTTGGCGTCTTCGCATAATGACACAGCAATATACAGCGGGTTCAATAATGCTCGGCTATTTGGACTATAAGGACTTGCTCGCTCGGGGCTGTGTTCAAACAGTAAATGCAGCGGATTAAGTAACACATAATCCATATTTCGAGTTGCTGCTGATTTAATAAGCTTTGTTAAATCAGCGAAGTCACCAATTCCTAACCCTGCTTCATTGCATAAGCTATAAAGCTGAATCGATAAGCCTAAACGCTTTTTGTCATCAATAGAGAAGCTTTCTTTAGGTGTGATCCATAGCTGACTGTGAGATTGCTGATCTGCCACAGTTATGAGCGCATCATGATAACCAATTGGCATTTCAGGAACTGGCAATGCAAGCTCAAGATAACGAATACCGTTTAGACCATAATCACCAAGAACGGCTAAACCTTGTAAGTTTTCACAAGTAAAATGAATATCAAGCGAAGGCACGCTTAGAGTACATGAGCGTGTTAGCAAACGTTCATCAACGCGTACTTTCAAAATTGGATGGTGTGCCTCAATAATGCTTGTATGAGGCAACAAGTTCAGCCATGTACCTGCATCTAATGCAAAATTAAGTTGGTTAATTGCATCAGTATCTTGAGTATCTACACCACAACAACTAAGCGCTTGCATGCGTGTACTTTCATCGAAAATAACATGCTCACCGGTGTATTTGGTATATTCATAGCCTATGCCATGCAGGTAATATAACTGCGAAAGTGACTGCATCAAAACACCTAAGCGCGTTGGGTATTAACAATGCTGTTATCAGTACCAAAACCATTAGGAATATAACCATCAGCTTGGTGATCGTTGTCCCATGTTTCGCCATTGATTAAGTAACGGAAGTGAAATTCTTGATCAAGCGGTAAGCGCTGTTTGCATTTGAACACTTGTTCTTTTTTATTAAACTTCATAGGCACTGGCTGCCAATCTGTGAACTCTGCAACTAATTGCACATCATCAGCGTCAGGGTGTTGGAATTCAAAGGTAACTTCTGTTTCGTCTTTAGTTTTAAAAAAACGTTTACTTAGCATAGTGGGCTCCAATTCAACCAATTGGTAAATTAATCCTTGCCACAGTACCGCATTCGACGACTCATTTAGCGGAAGCTGTGCGCTCCAGGTTTCATGACTTGTTTACTAAAACGTCAAGTTGTATCTAGTAAACCAAACCTATATTTACGCATTATGACAGTGCAACTGTACATTTTTCGCACCACCATAGTGCATAAAACACACAAAAGCTACAACAATCATATTGCTGTATTGTTACGAGCAATAACTGAACCAAGTTGATAATAAAATATACTTTATTTTCAGTACCTTTTTTATCAGCTATCGTCGCAACTTATAAAAAGTAGATAACAATTTAGGTTGGGTAAAGTGAATAAAATTGAAGTGATAAATTAGAGTTAAAACACTAAAAGAAACACTACCTCATTCGGTAACAAATATTACTAATCACTTATTTTAAATAACATATATTTAGTTAAAAAACCTCGTTAATGACACTAAAAATAGATAAAGAAAACTTTTCACCGTTGACCATCTACAGTATTCACATCAATAAATTCAAAAAAAACGTTTTTAACCTTTAAAACCAACCGCCAATTAAAAACCTAATTAACGTTTTTAAAAATTATCCCAATACAAATGTAAAAACAATAAGTATAAAAGCGTAAATATAAATTAAACAACCAACCCAGAAAAGAAGAGAAAACGCTACTTTTTAGCTGTGTAATAGCTCGTTTTTCTTACAGTCACATTTATTTGGAATAGTCTTTATTTTTGAAAGTAACAAATTTACAAATCACTAATCACAAACAAAAAAAACAATAAACCACTGTTTTAAATTTAAATATCAAAAATCAAAGTCACCTACTTGCATACAACTAAAAGAAACATTAAATCTCTTTCATGTGTTTCTCATTAGTTTATAAAAGCGGTAAAACATAATAAAAAGGTAACAGCCAAGCTATTTTTTATAAATATATCTACCTAGTTTAATAACACAGGTTACTATGAATTTTCACATTCCGTTATCATCCAAACCCCAAAGTATGAGAAAGGCTTTGTCTATCTCAGTCACACACAATATACTCACATTATTCACTGGTGAGGTTTTATAGTAAAACAATAACACCATAACGGTAGTAATGTATGACCAATGCTCTTCGAACTTTATCAATAAGTATTATAACTTTAATTGCTTTTATATACGGCTTAAATATCTTTTTGACTAAACAGGTCAATGATTTGATGTACGCGCCAAAAGGCTTAGAACTTCATACTTTCTCAGGTACAGATGTCACTGTGATAGCGGCGCCTTGGTATAACCTCGTTTTAAGTGGTCAGCATTTAGTTTACGATAATAATATTTCTTATATTGTTATTAATACAACAAAAGAGTCAGTTGTAACCGCTACAACTTCAGAACTTATACTCGCAACATTATTTTCACCGGTAAACATTATCACTTTAATCTTGTTAGCATTAGCCATCAGTTGGTTAGTTAACTTAAGATTCCAAAACAATCATGAGAAATACGCTCTCAAAATGCTAAATACTAAAGCAATTGAGTTACTCAACAGCCTAAATTTAGCCAGTGAATCAGGTACAAGCAAGCATACGCAACTTGAACAATTGCAATTTAACTTTCAAACACTTACAACCCATATAACTAATTACACACGTGAATCTGAAGTCAGTATTTATCAAGATAAATTAACTCACTTAATTGACCGACATGCCTATATAGAACATCTTGCCAAACAATTGAGACTTGCTGAGATGGATAAATTCAGCTGTGCTTTACTATTTATAGATTTAGATGGGTTCAAACAAGTTAATGATTCATTTGGACACAGTTTTGGTGATGATGTCTTAATTCAAGTTGCAACACGCTTGAGCAGTGTTTTACGCCATCATAAAATAAGTAATATTTCCCCAATTAGTCAATTAGAACAAAACTTAGCACGCCTTGGAGGTGATGAGTTCTCTATTTTCATTAACTTAAAAGATGATAAAGACAAAGCATTAGAGGTTGCACAAAATGTATTGCACGAAATCGAACGTGATTTTGTCTTAGGTAACAAGCTAATCAAAATTAGCGCCAGTATAGGTATAGCGGTTTACCCAGATAGTGCATCCACCCCACAAGCATTACTGCAAATGGCTGATGTTGCCATGTACCGAGCCAAAACAGATGGTCGTGGAATTTTTAAAGTCTACTCTCCGGAAATGGGTAAAAAGATTAGACGCTATCATTACTTGCTAGAAGAAATGCGTCTTGCTATTGCCAGCAGCAGTTTTCATATGTCTTTTCAACCTATTGTACATGTGGATGATTGTGCCATTGACTACTTCGAAGCGTTAGTTCGCTGGGATCACCCTGTTGAAGGCTCAATCACGCCTGACGAGTTTATTCCAATTGCTGAAGAGTCTAATCTGATACTAGAGCTTGGTGATTGGATCATGCTGGAATCATGTAGACAGATGTCGGCCTGGTATAATGCCGGAATGAAAAAAGTCGCTATTTCCGTGAATATTTCTGGCGTGCAATTAAAGCATTACGATATTTATGAGTGGGTCATGGAGAAACTTGCCAAAACAGGGCTGCCTGCAAAAGCATTAATGCTGGAAATAACCGAATCAACCTTAATTAAGGCCAGCAACAAGATCATTCAATCGTTAGAAAAGCTGAGGGGCGAAGGGATCACCATTGCGATTGATGATTTTGGTACAGGTTTTAGTTCGTTAAGTACCCTCGCAGACTTACCTATCGATGTGATCAAACTCGATAAACTGTTTGTTGGGCAAGCTAACGACAACCTTAAATACAATGAAATCATGCATTCAATCAGCGAACTTGGCAGTAAACTTGGTCTGAAAGTAGTGGCCGAAGGTGTTGAAGAACTCGCTCAATTCGAACTAGTTAAATCGATGGGCATTAACAGTGTTCAAGGCTATCTAGTGAGTCACCCTGAGTCTTCAGTTAATGTTGGCCATAAAGTATTGCAAGATAACATTAACTTTATGTCTGTTACCGGAACAGGGGTTTGGAATATACAGCAGCCGCTTAAGTAAGTTATAATAATCACATTATTCAAAGCCACTTCCTTGTTAATGTTAAAAAAAAGCTTACTTACGGTTTTTATCTTGTCAGTCACCATTATTGGAGTACTGGTTGGCTCTTCTATCTATACCCTTTACAGCAAAAAGCGTTTAACTGTGGATCCAAAACTGAGAGAAATCTCCGGTATTGAATTCGATAAATTTAATCGACTTTGGGCTATTAACGACAGTGGCGACCTACCTAAGCTTTATCGCCTTAATGAAGATGGCTCAATAGCAAAAGAAATTTTAGTTACCAATGCTAAAAACATTGACTGGGAAGACATGACACAAAACAAATTTGGTCATTTCTTCTTAGGGGACTTTGGCAATAATAAAAATGATAGAAAATGGTTAACCATTTATAAAATAGAAAACCCTATCGACATCAAAAGCGATACCACAGAAGCTGAGATAATCAAGTTTACTTACCCAGAAATGGATGGCAGCCCTATTCAACCAGACCAACGTAATTTTGATTTAGAGGCTTTTGTAGCGCTTGGCCGACACCTTTATTTATTTACCAAAAATCGTACTGAACCATTCGATGGAATCACAAAAGTGTATAAAGTTGGCGATCATGCAGCTAACTTTGATGCACAATTAATAGATTCGTTTCAAACTTGCACTACAATGGAGAAACTTTGCTGGATTACATCTGCGGCTCTTAGCCCTGATAGAACCAAGTTAGTTCTTCTTGATTCCACCAGCATTTGGCTTTTTGAAAACTACCAAGGCGATAAGTTTTTTTCTGGGGATGTATCACGGATTGATTTAGGCATTGTTACGCAAAAAGAAGCAATCACTTTTTACGATGACAATACGATTGTGTTTACAGACGAAGAGTTTAAAGGCATTGGCGGTAATGCCTATGTTATAAAACTAGATGAAATCGAAAAGAAAGTCATTCGCAAAGCGCCCAAAACCAATCAATGACTGAGTGCGTTATTTAGAGAGCGCTTTTTCGATATCTACACCTAATATCAGCACTCCCATGTGCTGATTTTCCTTATCAAATATGGGCACACTAAACTGTACCTGAAAGTGTTTAGTCGACTCATCGAACTCCACTGTATCAATATAATAGTCATCATCTTGCTGGTACATATTTAAATATTTGGCTTCATCACCCTGCCAATAGTCAGTTGTGACTTCACTAATAATGACATTTTTACCTTGTTTATCGGTGACTATTATTTCTGTAATAACACCTTGCATCTGCTTTTGCCATACTTGTAAGAATTGTGAACCTTCAAGTTTTAAGTAGCGCTCTGCCAGTATAGGTGTATTGTCACGAACTTGTTGTGCCCACTGATGATCAAGCTGATCGAGGTCTTGCTGCGCGAGCGGTTGCCGATTACTTTTAATAACTGCTTGTTGCACCTGTTCTGAATTAGCTAATTGCTGTATTTTTTCTAAAAGCCCTTGCACTAAAGTAAGTTTTTCAATTTTTGACAACACAAAAGGGCTTTGTGAGCAGCTGCTTATGTGGCTGTTAAAGGCATTTAAAAAGTCAGGAAACTCCTCAAGCGTTTTATTTGCAGCAAATAAGCCCAAAGGTACATAACGATAGAATGTTTGTGTGTATTCATCAGGCTTTATTTGTAACTGTACAGCATTGAATTCAAACTCTTCTAAATCAAGCAAAATTCTATCTACCCGCTGCTTTTTAAATACTTTTATAAGCTCTTGGGTGGTATTGACTTCGACTTCAATTTTCCGATTGGTTAATTGATACCAATCCGCCTGATGACTCCCTCTTACGACGCCATAACGAAGATCGTGTTTGGCTATTGAAGCCGAATCTACATGGGTAAACCAGTACCAGTTTTCTAAAAACATCGGTGCTGAGAGCTCACCATATTGCTGCATTTGTGACAACAGGTTCGCAGTAAAATAACCATCAAGACGATTTAGCTGCACTTCTCTTTTTGCCCTTAACCAAGGTAGCTTCTGTAACTTAAATGGCACATTGATTTGCTTAAAAATACATTCAACATGCGTAATTGCATTGTTCGGTGCGTTAATTGGCAGGTTAGTACCCAACTGAAAAGGCTGAGCTACTGTAAGAGAAAGCAATAATGAAGCAAGCATATAAACAAGCCTAAATAACTAACGAATTACAATTATTATAGACAATAGAGTCGGTTTTACCTGATATAGGGTTAACGCTTAAACTTCGTTTCTAAAATCACTGACGACGTTGTTCGCTCAACGCCATCTAAATTACCAATGTCATCTAATAGGTGGCTTAACTTTTCAAGGTTTTGCGCTTGCACAACAGCAATCAAATCAAATTCACCGCTAATTGCGTAGAGCTGTGAAATAGCATCAATCTGCTTTAGTTCAAGATTCGTTTTGGTTGTCAGTTTTTGTTTCACTTTAATCGAAACGTGGGCCGATACCATTTGGCTCAAATAGGCATCACCATAGTCTACGCTGTAGCCTTTGATCACCCCGGTTTCTTCTAATTTTAGCATTCGGCTTTGAACAGTTGAGCGCGATAAATTAAGCGCTCTCGCTAGGTCAGAAATACTTGCACGCGCGTTGGTTCTTAAGATAGCTAATAGTTTTTCATCTTGTGAAGTTATCACTTTGACTACTCTTTTCGTTAATTTGCTTTTTATTTTAGTCATTTTTCACAAAATAGCACTGCAAATTTAAGTCCCTAACCCAGATAATAAGAAAAATAGATAAGAAAAATAATCTCATCGTGCTTAATTAGGCAGGAACGGCTTAACTGACCTACTTTTTGCAATTTAACTTTTTTCATACTAAGCCAGATTTAGGTGCAACAAATGCAAGTAACAAGAGAACTTTTTAACGACGTAATGGTACCAAACTACAACCCATCAGAGGTGATTCCTGTTCGCGGTGAAGGCTCACGTGTTTGGGATCAAAACGGTAAAGAATTTATCGATTTTGCAGGTGGTATTGCCGTTAATTGTTTAGGCCATTGTCACCCAGCTCTTGTCAATGCCCTAAAAGAGCAAGGCGAAAAAATTTGGCACTTATCAAACGTAATGACAAACGAGCCTGCACTTCGCTTAGCTAAAAAGTTAACTGACGCTACATTTGCAGATAAAGTATATTTTGCAAACTCAGGTGCAGAAGCCAACGAAGCGGCATTAAAATTAGCGCGTCGTTGGGCATTAGATGTACACGGCGAGCAAAAGAACCAAATCATCGCGTTTAACAAAGGTTTCCACGGTCGTACATTCTTCACTGTTACCGTAGGTGGTCAAGCGGCATACTCAGATGGTTTCGGTCCTAAGCCTGCTGCTGTTGATCACTGTGATTATAACGATTTAGCTGCTTTTGAAGCGCTTATCAGTGACAACACATGTGCCGTAATGATGGAACCACTACAAGGTGAAGGCGGTATCATTTCGCCAACGAGCGATTTTATCAAAGGTGTTCGCGCATTATGTGATAAACACAATGCTTTACTTATTTTTGATGAAGTACAAACAGGTGTTGGCCGTACAGGTGATTTATACGCATACCAAGGCTTAGATGTAACACCAGATATCCTAACAACAGCAAAAGCGTTAGGCGGTGGTTTCCCAATTGGCGCGATGATCACAACAGCTAGCATTGCAGAGCATTTAAAAGTAGGCACACATGGTTCTACTTACGGCGGTAACCCACTTGCATGTGCTGTAGCAGAAGCGGCTTTTGATACTGTTAATAATGAAGAAGTACTTGCAGGTGTTAAAGAGCGTGAACAGCTTTTACGCGATGGCTTTGCAGCAATCAACGAAAAATACGACGTATTTAGTGAAGTACGTGGTAAAGGTCTATTATTAGGTGCAGTTCTTAACAGCAAATTTGAAGGCCGTGCACGTGATTTCCTAGTAGCAAGCACTAAACACGGTTTAATGAGCCTTGTTGCTGGTACAAACGTTGTGCGCTTTACGCCATCTTTAGTGATTCCATTAGAGGATATCAAAGAAGGTTTAGCTCGCTTTGAAAAAGCGGTTGCAGACGTTGTAAACGGTTAATCCTAGTTGGCGCATGCTTTAAGCATGCGCCATTGGAGTGCACTTAATGCAAGTATTACGTCCTATAACAGCAAATGATTTTGCTGCGTTAAAACAAATTGCTGTTGAATCTGGTCATGGTTTTACCTCTTTACCGGTTGACGACAATTTACTACAAGAAAAAATTGAACGCGCTGAACGCAGTTTTGCAAAAGATATTAATAAACCACAAGACGAAACCTATTTATTTGTATTAGAAGACAATAAAACGGGTGACGTTATCGGCACAACGGCTATCGAAGCTGCTGTAGGAATGTCGGTTCCTTTGTATCATTACCACCAAGGTAAAACTGTTCACCATTCACCTACTCTCAACGTATATAACACTGTTGATATTCTGAGTATGTGTAATGACTATACGGGTTGCTCTGAAATTTGTACCTTGTTCTTACGTGAGCAAAACCGCAAAGGCTTAACGGGTCGCTTTTTATCACGTTCTCGCTTTTTATTTATGGCCCAGCACAGCGAACGTTTTGCTGACACCATTATCGCAGAAATGCGTGGTGTGAGTGATGAAGACGGTCATTCACCTTTTTGGCAGTGGTTACAAGAACACTTTTTTAGCATTGAGTTCCCGCAAGCTGATCACTTAGTAGGTTTAGGCGATAAAGTCTTTATCAGCGAGTTAATGCCTAAGTACCCTATCTATGCCAACTTACTGAGCAAAAAAGCACAAGCTGTGATTGGTAAGGTTCATGAAAAAACCAAGCCTGCACTTAAACTTCTAGAAAAAGAAGGGTTTGAGCACCGAGGTTATGTTGACCTATTCGATGCAGGGCCAACTGTTGAAGCAAAACTTGGCAACATTCGTAGTGTTCGTGAGTCACAAGTGTGCCCTATCACTATTGGTGAGCTTGCGCATATCAATGAGCAAAGCTCAGATACATTAGCTATCTGCAACCATGGTGTGAATGACTTTAGAGCCACATTTACCAAACATGCTCATTATAACCACGCCAAGCACACCTTAATCATCAGCCAAGAAGTGGCAGATGCACTTAAATTAAAACAAGGGGATGCAGCACGGTTCTTCCGTTTGTAACCACTTAAGGAGTTTAAAATGAGTGTCACAACTCAACTTATCGATAACCAATGGCAAGCTGGCCTTGGTCATGATTTTAGTTCAATCAACCCAAGTAATGGCGAGGTTGTTTGGCAAGGTAAAACAGCCACGGCTGAACAAGTCGCTGATGCAATAAAAGCAGCTCGTAGTGCGCAGCTAGGCTGGGCTGATATGACTCTTGAAGAGCGTATCGTTATTCTTGAAAACTTTGCTGCAGAGCTTAAAGAGCACAGCGAAGAGTTTGCAACGATCATCGCCCGTGAAACAGGTAAACCGCTTTGGGAAACACGTACTGAAGTAGGTGCAATGACGGGTAAAATCGCCATTTCAATCAGAGCCTACAACGAACGTACTGGTACCACAGAAAACCCAATGCCTGGCGCTAAAGCGTTTATTCGTCATAAGCCACATGGTGTTGTTGCGGTGTTTGGTCCTTATAACTTCCCGGGTCACTTACCAAATGGCCATATTGTGCCAGCTATTTTAGCGGGTAATACAGTTGTATTTAAGCCATCAGAACTAACGCCTCATGTTGCTGAGTTCACCTTAAAACTTTGGCTAAAAGCAGGCTTACCAGCCGGTGTCATCAACCTTGTTCAAGGTGAAGTAGACACAGGTATTGCTTTGGCATCTCACCAAGATATTGATGGCTTATTCTTTACGGGTAGCTCAAATACAGGTCACCTATTGCATAAGCAATTTGCAGGTCACCCAGGTAAGATTTTAGCGCTGGAAATGGGTGGTAATAACCCACTGATCGTAAAAGATGTCGCAGATGTAAGTGCGGCTGTTCACGATATTGTTCAGTCTGGTTTCATTACTTCTGGCCAACGTTGCACGTGTTCTCGTCGTTTATTCATTGAGAACTCGGCAAATGGCGATGCAATTTTAGAAAAATTAATTGCTTCAACAAAAAATATCAAAGTAGCCGACAGCTTCAGCGAAGATCAACCGTTCATGGGTGCAATGATCAGCGAAAAAGCAGCGTTAGGTATGGTTGCAGCTCAGCAGCAGTTACTTGATATGGGAGCAACCTCTCTTGTCGAACTTAAGCATCTTGAACCGGGTACTGGTTTTGTAAGCCCTGGTATTATTGATGTAACGGCTGTTAAAGATATGCCTGATGAAGAGCACTTTGGTCCTCTTATCAAGGTTTATCGCTACACAGATTTCGATAGCGCGATTAATGAAGCAAATAACACCTCATTTGGTTTATCTGCTGGTTTATTAAGTGATGATAGCGATGACTACCAGTATTTCTTAAAACGTATTCGTGCCGGTATCGTTAACTGGAACCGACCAATTACTGGCGCATCAAGCGCTGCACCATTTGGTGGTATTGGTGCCAGTGGTAACCACAGAGCGAGCGCTTATTACGCTGCTGACTACTGTGCATACCCTGTTGCTTCTGTTGAAGCCGAAAAAGTTAACTTACCACAGACCCTTGCGCCGGGCTTAATTATTGAATAATTGATTGGCGGCCTCGCCGCCTTAATTGAAGGAATTAAACATGCACACAGATGTAAATGCCCTATTTGAAAACCTATGGGACAACTATTTATCAGTTACGCCATCGGCGGTAAAAGTACATGAGTTACTTGGCTCAACACAAAAAGATGACGTGATTAACGATCACATCGCACTACGTACTTTTAACCATGAAAAAATCGGTTTAGAAAAACTAGCTGCACACTTTTTAGCTGTAGGCTACAAAGAATGCGGCGAGTATCACTTCGAAGCGAAAAAACTATACGCAAAGCACTTCGAACATTCAGATCCTAAGCAACCTAAAGTTTTCATTTCTGAATTACTTGTTGAGCAATGCTCAGAAGAATTACAAGCTATCGTTAACGACATGGTTGAACAGATTGACGAAGACGCTGTAACAGCGGATAATTTCCTATATTCAGGTACACACTGGCAAGTAAGTTCAGACACTTACAAAAAGCTGCTAGCAGAAAGCGAATACGCAGCATGGATGTCAGCATGGGGTTACCGTGCTAATCACTTTACTGTGAGCATCAATGAATTAGCGAAATTCGATGATATCGAAGGTGTAAACCAAGCACTTAAAGATGCGGGTTTTGCGCTAAATACATCTGGCGGCGAAATCAAAGGCTCACCAGAAGTATTACTCGAGCAATCTTCAACGCTGGCTGATGACAGCGAAGTTGAATTTAGCGATGGTGTTGTTGCTGTACCGAGTTGTTTTTATGAGTTCGCTCTGCGTTATGCAAAACCAGATGGCGAGCTTTACACGGGCTTTGTAGCAGCATCTGCCGACAAAATTTTTGAGAGCACCAATGCTCGATAAATAAGTTATATTTTAATACTCAGGCCATTATGAATAAACTAGCGTTTAACTATCAAAAAAATCGTTTTTTTTATCAAATGGCTTGGGTATTTAACCTTCCTTTAATACTTGTTATAACATTTATTAGTATAACTGTTAAAGCGAATGAAAAGAGTGCTTTAACTATTCTATCTCCTTCCTATTTTGCGAATGAGTATGACGAAAAGAACATTAATCAACACTTTTATAAAGTGATTGAACCTGCGTTAAGTGATGAATTTCAGCTCAGTGTCCAATTCACTAATCACGCTCGGTTAATGAAACGCCTAGCAAGCGAAAAAACGAGTTGTACTTACAATGCGATTAAGACTCCCGAACGAGCTAAAAACATGTTGTTTTCAAACGTGCCCACTTATATGCACATGCAAAGACAACTGTTCGCTTTAAAGCCAAATATCGACAATCTTCCATCTTCTGTATCCGTTGAAAGCCTTTTAGCAAATAAACAAATTTTTGGTGTTATAGGCTCTACAAGCTATCAACACCTGGATCCTATTTTTGAAAAGCATAATGCGAAAATAGCCCACATCTATGGTGAAAACCCGTTTTTACAATTAAGTAAGTTACTACTAAATCGTCGAATTGATTATATGGTCGCGTATCGAGAGTCAATATATTCCCACTTAGACGCGAAGCAATTAACGCTTATAAACTCACGACCTATAAAAGAATACCCTCAATTTATTAATGGTTTTTTTACCTGCAGTAAAACCGCAGCAGGTTATCGTGCAATTAAACTTTTTAATAATTATATGAAAAGTGCAGAAATGGCCGCCTATATTCAGCAATTACACAGCCAAAGTAATAACCCCGATGATGCAAAAGCCATGCTCAAAATTTATACGAAAAGCTATGGGATACGCTTTGAAAACAGTGACTAAGCCAACTTTATTTACTGTATAAAAATAACTCGAAATATTATTAAAAAATACTTGCGCAAATAAAAAAGCAGATCTATTATCTCGCCGCTTCTTGATGATAGCCAATCCGAGTACATTACAAACACTGTTTGTAGCAAGGCGATAGAGCAACTATCCAAGAGTGTATTTGATTGCACAGAACATACTGTGCGCTTAATAACACTCAACTGACTCGGGCTTCCATTTTTTTCCGAGCTGTTGCTTAATTGCCGGAGAGTAAAATGGCTATTTCAACCATTACACAAGACTTAACAATCAAAGTACCTGCAGCGTCGGTTGCTGCAAACGAACCAGTAGCACAACCATCAAACCAATTTATTGAACAACTTGTTGCACAACATGGCGCGCCATTAATGGTGCTTGATTGTGAATCTGTCCGTCATCAATACCGTGCATTAAGCCGTGCTTTACCTGGCGTTGTTTTACACTTTGCATTAAAGCCACTTCCTCATCCAGCGGTTGTTCGTACGCTTTTAGAAGAAGGTGCCAGCTTTGATTTAGCAACCAGCGGCGAAGTTGACTTAGTCGCCAGCCAAGGCGTACCGAGTGATCGTACAATTCACACGCACCCTATCAAACGTGATCGTGATATCCGTGATGCACTTGAATACGGTTGTAATGTGTTTGTCGTTGATAACATCAATGAATTAGAAAAGTTCATTGCATACAAAGACCAGGTTGAGTTGCTTGTTCGCTTAAGTTTTCGTAATGCGGAGGCATTCGCAGATTTATCGAAAAAATTTGGTTGCACCCCAGCAATGGCCGTTGAAATCATTAACTACGCACAACAATTAGGTATTCGTATCAAAGGGTTGTCGTTCCATGTTGGTTCGCAAACAGCGAGCCCAGCTAAGTATGTCACTGCTATTGCTGCATGTAACCAAGTGATTAACGACGTAGCCGCATTAGGGTTACCTGCGCTTAGTACGCTTGATATCGGCGGTGGTTTCCCTGTGCCTTACAACAAAGATGTGCTGCCAATTGAGGAATTTTGTGCGCCGATCAATGATGCCTTAGCACAGTTACCAGAGACAGTTCGCGTAATTGCTGAACCAGGTCGCTTCATTGTTGCTAGTGCTGTAACCAGTGTTGCATCGGTAATGGGTCAAGCGATACGTGATGGCAAGCCATGGTACTACTTAGATGATGGAATTTACGGGTCATTCAGTGGTTTATTGTTCGATGAAGCCTCATACCCTATCGACTCGTTCAAACAATCAAACGAACGTGTTGAGTCAGTGTTAGCAGGCCCGACTTGCGATAGCATCGACGTAGTAAGTGAGTCAATCATGCTACCAAAATTAAACAATGGTGATTTAATCATCAGCCGTATGATGGGTGCTTACACATTAGCAACCGCAACAGATTTTAACTTCTTCAAACGTGCAGAAGTTATTGTACTGAATGATATACTGCGGGTTGACGCACTCACCGGTTAATCGTTTCCTCGACTAAAAGCATGTAAGGCAACATGCTTTAACTCTTAAAATGCAGCTGCTCATTCCAGCTGCATTTTTTTGTGTTTAAAGAAAGAGTGGTTTGTAGTCGTTTTCTAATTGTTCAAACGACAAGTTACCAATAAAACGGCCAAAGCTTAGCCAGGTTGCTAGCCCTCGTAAGTCTTTAAAGTGTGGCGGAATAAATTTAGGGTCTTCAATCACACCTAAATCATGTAATTGTGATATCAGTCTGAAATCATCAATCGAAATTTTACCTACCAATAATAAGTGCAATTGATCAATTCGACCTAACTGAATAGCAACCCGAATAAGGTTATACACCAACACAAAACCTTTGATGTAGGCGATATCTTTGGTAAATGGTAAGCCTGTTGCTGTACTGCCTCGAAACACCCGCTGAGTAAGTGTATAACTATCGTCTTTACTCAAACCTTGCGCTACATAATCACGATAAATATCAACAAACTCCGCACCATCAATGACCTTGGTTATACCTTGAATACGGTTCACTAATTTTGCTAAACGTCGTGGCGTCGACTTTAAGGTAATAATTTCTGTCAACACCGCAAGGCCCTCTTGGGTCACTGTAGAGCTCGGTGTGCCTTTACTTAAACAGGTTAAATATGGCTGAGCAAGACCGTTTTGCGTGGTTCCGACATGGATCCAGCCTTCATGCACCTCAAGAATATCTAGCTCTCTTTGAGAAAATTTAACATCTTGATTAAGTTTGATATTATTTGCACCTGCCGCAGCATCACTGACAATACCGTCGCTCAGAATAACCTCAACATCGATGCCCGGCATCGTTTGAGTCACTTGCGATGCTAAAATTTTCACTGCATCTTGCGCATCTATGTTTTTTGGATCATCCGGTAAAATATCCGCATCAAGCATACTCTTTAGCGGCTGTTCAAGCATGGTTGCAAGCTCAGAAAGTGAAGGCTCTCCAGCATGGAATAAATCTTTTGGATGACCGAACAGCTCAACAGACAAATCATGAAATTCAGGAGTACCACGATATTCAATCATACTAAGTACTGTTTTATATTCAGTGCACATCTTGCTCATGTATTGCGCAATCGGGTTTAGTTGCCCTAATTGGCTGATGATATCGCGATTTAAATCAGAAAACGCACGGCGCAGTTCGCTTGGTACAAAACCAAGGTCACGCTGTTGGTAATAGGCTTGATCAACCGTTGGGTTCTTTTGGCATTTATGCTTAAAAAACTCTTCTTTGATTTGTTTATCCCAGTTGATCGCATCAAGAATACGAATGGGTGTTTGCAATGCGATTAATCGGTCAGATAACTCGCGTGTTTTTGCTAATAATGCCTTATCTATCATGCTCTAGGCTCACTGTAAAATGAGCCTAGAGCATAGGCTAAATTTGCATAATTACAAAGCAAAATTAAGCGGTTTTGAGCTAAAATTTAGCATGCTTAGAAACTAATTTTCCATCGTTGTAGAGAAGTAAACTGGGAACCGAATTAATGCCATTTTCGATAAATAAATCATTACCATAATCGATTGAAACCGGCATGGTTGCAGCGAATTTATCAACATATTCTTGCACTGCACTTTGGTCAGTCCACAACTGACTCACTTTGACCTCGACATCAACTCCTTGCTTTGCCAACTGATTAACATGTTGCTGCGCTAATACACACTGTTTTGCCATTGCAGGGCGCGTGTCGGCTAAGTACCAGTCGCACCACGTTGCGGTGAACAGCACGGCTTTTTTGCCTTGTTTCGGAATAACCAAAGGAGTCGCTTGGCCGTGCTTTTCGCCTAGTAAACGCGCTTTATCAACTTTGCCATTGTGTGATAACAAACGTAACGTGTTATCAAGCGGTTTATCAGCTTCGTGGCCTTGAAAAATCACCTTTTCATCACTATCGATCAATACATGAAAGGGGGTGCCCATAAATTCATAATGTTTAGCAACTTGGGCTGTGTGATCTGTAAATAGTGGCATAGTGAGTGAAAAACGCTCTTTAACCTTAGCAACAGCGTTTGCGTCATCATTAAGGTCAATATTAATAGCCACAAATTGAATTTTATCGCCATATTGCTCATAAGCATGCTGAAAATGCGGCATTTGCTCCATACATGGCTTGCACCAAGTAGCCCAAAACTTTAAGTAAACGGGTTTTTCGCCCAAGTAACTGTCAAGTTTGACTATTTTCCCTGCTTCATTTTCTAACACCAAAGGGGTTGTATTCGCCGATGTGTCTTGGCTCACAAGCAACAAACCTGTTAGCAGTATCAGGGGTATAAACTTATATTTCATTGTGCGTCCCTCAAATAAAATCTATCTTAAGTTTAAGGTAAGAGAAAATATTGTAAATTTTCGACATCTACTGACTAAATGTGAGTTTAGTGATTTATCGCAAAGTAAGGTTTTAAAAATACACATCACAGTTAAGACCTGCATAAAATAGCAGTAAACTTTTTACAGGTCTGAAACGTATTACTTCAAAAAGGAGTCATCATGAAAAATGAGCTAGACGGTAAATTAATTCTATCTGTGTATGAAAAAATCATTCAACACGGTGAAGATCATGAAGATGGAAAGCTTTATGAGGGTATTTGCGCTTTTTCGGATATCGATGGTTATACGGTCTATCTAAAAGGCAGTGGCGTGTTACTGCGCTTTGGCTTTCATAATACCTATCACCTTGACTATCAACATGAAAAGAACAAAGAAGACTTTTTAAAGAAAGTGCTTTATATCGCAGAACAGGAACTGTAAAGAAGTAATGAAACGACGGGTAAAAGCTGAGTCAAAGCAACAGCAGGCATTTATCAACCAAGTTATTAATGAGCTAAAATCTAACCCAGATAAGTTAGATATCATTCGCGAAAACCTTAGCTACTATCGCGAACAACAGTTCCTCAAGCGTGGCTTTTTGCTTGCTATTGAGCGCTTTGATTGGGTATTTGAAGCAAGTAACGATGTAGAGCAAATCTGTGCGCAAATTTTAGCCGATGATTACATCGGCAAACGTTTGCGCCGCTACCCCTTGCTATATAAGGGTGTATTGGAACGTACCTATTAGATATCCCACCGCTAAAACATGATCTGTCCGGTAAAAAATGCTAGGTTAGCGCCATTTTGAAATAACGAGAACTGGACATGTCAAAAACTATAAACTCTCACAACACCCATGAGGGTGGTAATAATGGGTTGTTTAACCGATTTTTAGCCACTGTTGAATTTTTGGGTAATATGCTCCCTCACCCTATCACTTTATTTGCAATGTTCTGCGTTGCCATTATAGTTTTTAGCGGCATTGCCGATTGGTATGGTTTAAGTGCTATCGACCCACGCCCAGAAGGTGCTGCTGGTCGCGATCCTGATGGTGTTATTGAAGTTGTCAGCCTACTTAGCGCCGAAGGCCTGCAGCGTATCGTCACTGGCCTTGTTACTAACTTCACGAGCTTTGCACCACTTGGCACGGTACTGGTTGCTTTATTAGGTGTGAGTGTTGCAGAGCACTCTGGTTTACTCTCTGCTGCTATGCGCGGCATGGTAATGGGCGCATCTAAGCGTCTAGTTACTTTTATGGTAGTGTTTGCTGCGATTCTATCAAATACGGCATCAGAACTTGGCTACGTTGTACTAATTCCATTAGCAGCCATGATATTCCACAGCCTTGGTCGTCACCCTCTTGCCGGTCTTGCTGCGGCATTTGCCGGCGTTTCAGGTGGTTACAGTGCCAACTTATTACTCGGCACCATTGACCCGCTACTTGCAGGTATCACTACACCTGCTGCACAAATGATTGATCCGAACTACCAAGTTGGCGCTGAAGCAAACTGGTATTTCATGATGATTTCGGTATTTTTAATTGCCACTCTAGGTACTTTGGTTACTGAAAAAATCGTTGAACCACGTCTTGGTAAGTACAACCCTGAAGAAGCAAGCAATGATTTGCCAAAGAACGACATTGCCGGTCTAACCGATAAAGAAAAGTCAGGTCTTAAGTGGGCGGGCGTTTCTCTGTTAGTGGTTTCATTATTACTTGCTTGGACAATTGTTCCTGAAGACGGCATTTTGCGTAACCCAGAAACAGGCCTTGTTGCACACTCGCCATTTTTAAAAGGCATTGTGGTATTTATCTTTGTTACTTTCGGTATTCCAGGCTTTGTTTACGGCCGTGTCGTAGGCACCATGAAAAACGATAAAGATGTCATCGATGCCATGAGTAAAAGCATGAGCTCGATGGGGATGTATATTGTGCTGGTTTTCTTTGCAGCACAGTTCGTTGCCTTTTTTAAATGGACCAACCTAGGTACGATTTTAGCCATTAACGGTGCTGCTCTGTTACAAGCATTAAACCTAACAGGCCCAGAAGTTTTCGTGCTATTCATTTTAATGTGTGCATTAGTAAACTTAAGCTTAGGCTCTTCATCAGCGCAATGGGCTGTAACTGCACCTATCTTCGTACCAATGTTAATGCTAATAGGCTACGCGCCAGAAACTATTCAAGCGGCGTATCGAATTGGTGACTCGGTTACTAACCTTATCACCCCAATGATGAGTTACTTTGGCTTGATACTGGCTGTTGCCACTAAGTATAAGAAAGACATGGGTATTGGTACATTGGTTGCGACCATGCTTCCTTACAGCATGATTTTCTTTGTTGGTTGGGTCGCGTTATTCTACTTATGGGTGTTTGTACTGGGCTTCCCTGTTGGCCCTGAATCACCAATTTATTATCAGCCTTAACCTATTTTATACCAATTCGCTTAATTAAGTGATCTATTTTGAGGCAATAAAACCTCGTTGATAGCAAGGCAAAAATTTCGTTATTTAGTTGTTCTAAATCAGAAATTTTTAACGCAGATAGCGACAGGTTTAATCCCTCAAAATGATTAAGTATTATTGCGGATTGGTATTACAAAAGATGTAAAAAGCCAAGCGAATGCTTGGCTTTTTGCTTGTTAACGGCGAGCCCGATACTGATAGCATCTAATAAACGCTAGCAGTAACAACAATGAGATTAAGCTCAGAGGTAGCGCTCCCCCACTTGTTTTATGCTCAACAATCACTTTTTTATAGGCTTTAACAACCACATTAAACTGCCCTTGGGTTGTTCCGCCATCACCATCAGAGATAATAAAGGTTACTGTATCAGTGCCATCAAAACCGACATTTGGAGTATAGGTAAGTGTGCCGTCATCATTGATAACAACCACCCCATTATTAGCTGATGCAGAAATAATGGTGAAATCATTATTATCATCATCAGTAACATTGCCTACTATGTCGATGTTAATTGGGTTTTGATCATCTGTTGTAACATCAATAATTGCACTCACTTGTGGTGCTGTGTTTTCAACAACCTCAACAGTCACAGCTGCAAATGCTGAGCCGCCATTACCATCAGATACGCCATAGTTTATTGTGGCTGTACCTAGATGTTCAGCTTGTGGACTAAAGTGCAGTTCATTATTAACAATACTCACTTCACCAATATCAACAGTTGCCGATGTTAGAGTTAATAAATCGCCATCTGCATCTGTATCATTAGCTAAAACATCAAGGTATGCACTGATATTACGTTTCACCGTCATAACATCATCCATAGCTACTGGTTGGCTGTTATTCGTATCTAAAGTTGCGATACCGCTTGGATCTTCAATTGCACGATTAACTTGGCCATCGGCATCATTTGGACCACCATCTTCAATCGTAAGTTGAACACACCAGTGACCTTCGGTAAGCCCTTGTGTGTACTGCGCATCCTGTGGTGGTGGGCAGAATCCTTCAGCACCTTGTGCTGATGCAATACTATTACGACTATCGACTGCAAATTCAGTCCAGCCAGTAGGCATCAGTTTACGATAAACAGCATTGCTCGGAATTGGACTAAACTGTGCTATCACTATGCTCACAGACTGACCCGCAACTGGAATTTCATTTACATTGAAATCAAATACGCCGCTGATGTAGTCAAACCCATCGTCAGCATTCGCACCTAAGCCGTTATGTCCATACTTCACTGCATCGTCTTCAGTAATAGCGGTGTTGCTACCAGAGGCTTTAAAAGCAACGTTACCTAAGCTAAAATGAAGTCCTGGTTCTGTCTCCATCAAGAAAAATTCGCTTTCGACCAGTTTCTCTTGAACAACATTAGTTGCTAGTGAGCTGGCATCTAGATAATCTGGAATACCGTCGTTATCGCTGTCGGCGTAACCCTCTTCATCATCATTGATCCCATCAAAGTCTGAATCAATAGCTGATAACTCAGGTAATGAATCAAGCACTGTCAGTGAAAGCTTCACTGTGCCAGTCTTGTCACCATCATCAACAGTGACCATAAATTCATAAACACCTTCAGCGAGTATGCTTGGGTCAAAACTAAGTTGGTCATCAATTACATCTGCATCAATGATTGCTTCATCAGACACTTGCCAGTCAAATACATGGATATCGGCGAGGTTTGCATCTGTCACTAATGCACTGATAGTTACTTCACCGGCCTGTTTATCAATAAGACGCGTACCCACACCTTGCTGAGCTGCAAATAATTCTACGCTTGGCGCAACATTACCCTCTGCAATTGTTAGTGTATGTGAACCTAACGGACCCACAACTGCATTTTTAGGCTCTTGAAAATGCACAGTTAATGTTTCTGTGTTTTCTGGTAAGTCATCTTCAACAAGGTTAACTATCAATTGAGCTTCACGTTGACCTTGCTTAAAGGTAAATTCACCTTCAGATAAGTCATGGTCGTCTCCCATAATTGCATCCCCCGAGACTGTAAATGGCACTACTACAGGGTAAGTTACTGCATCACCATTGAGAATCGCTTTAATGATGACGCTTGTTCCTTCAGTTGCAGTTTGATCTTTACTGAAATTAACTTGTGGGATTACATGGATCAATTGCGTTGCTGTAACTTGGTCACTCCCTTCACCGGCACTCCAGACAACGGTATGCGTGCCCGATGCGAAGAAGCCTTTAGAGCTTGCCGTAACTCGCACTGGATTACCTAGTGAATCCAATGCAACAGCCGTCCCCATATTCACTTTAGTGAACAGTCCTTCTGATGCAATCGTTTTATCTTCAGGTGCTGTGATAGTTATATCAGACACCGTTGATACCACTTTAACGATAAGTGTTACATCTATCACTTCACCACTTGCATCTTTAATTTGATAAGTAATAGTTACATCTGCGTTTAAGCCAACAGGCGGTAAATATTCAAGCTTATTATCAACAATTCGAATACTACCAACACTTGCAAGCGCTTTAACTAATGTCAGTGCATCACCATCAACATCAATGTCATTCGCTAACACATCAAGTACGACATACTCATTTAAGTCAGCATTAACCGTAAAGTTATCTGGTGTAGCAACAGGTGCATCATTAACTGGGTTCACTACAATAGTGACTGTTGCTAGCTCAGAGGTTAAAACACCATCAGAGACGCTATAACTAAAGCTATCAGAGCCACTAAAATCTGCATTTGGTTGATACATAAAACGATTAGCATCCATCGTTAACGTACCATTGCTAACAGGTGTGACTAAGTTGAATGTCAGCTCGTCACCATTCTCATCAAAGTACCCGAGTGTAAAGGTGATGCTCTCGTCTTCATTGGTACTGAATTGCTCACCACTAGCCACAGGCGCAACGTTAGCAATAATAACTGGGCTAGTAGCACCTGATGTAAAGGTCTCAGTATTACCGTTGCCATCAACATAGGTTACGACAACAGTAATCGTCGCACCGATATCAGCATCGGTTAGCATATACTCAGACAGTGTTGCGCCTGTAATTAACACCCCGTTGCGCATCCATTGGTAGGTAAATTCACCCAATCCATCTGCATCTTCAATGGTTGACTCAACACGCAAAGTTTCACCTTGTTTTGCCTCACCACTGATACTGATACCACCCGTTGCTTCATCGTTAACATCGGCCACTGTGATAACAAAGGTTTGTGTATCAGTTAATCCTTCAGCATCAGTTACTAATAAGGTAACAACATGAGTGCCCACATCATCATTACTTGGTGTACCACTTAGCTCACCTGTGTCAGGGTTAAAGTCAAGCCAGCTTGGCAGTTCTGTAGCACTCAATTTATAGCTATCAGCACTGTCTACATCATTGACAACAAGTACATAGCTATACGCTTCATCTTGTGTCGCTGAAGTGACTGGCGCTGACTCAATCAGTGGCGCATCATTTACAGCGAGTACAGTAATAGTCACTGATGCCGTATTTGACTCTGCACCTTCATTATCAACTACTGAGTAAGTAAAGCTATCAAAGCCGACGTAATTGCTAACTGGGGTATAAGTAACTGTACCATCTATATTATTGATAATGTTACCAAATGCAGGTTCAGTAACAATCTTAACTGAGTCCTCGTCAATACTACCATCGACATCAGAATCATTGCCTGTCACATCGATGATAACGCTCTCATCTTCATCAATTTGTGTTGCATCATTATTTGCCAGCGGTGCATCATTCACAGCTGTTACTGTGATGAATACAGTTGCATTATTTGACCAAATACCCAAATCATCTTTAACACGATAACTAAAGCTGTCTTCACCATTGCTATTAGCATTAGGCGTATAGCTGATCATGCCGTCAACAATTTGTGTACTACCATGTTCTGGCTCAGTAAAAACCTCAAGGCTTGATTTATTAAGCGAACCATCTACATCTAAGTCGTTACCCAGTACATTAATGCTATGAGCTGTATCTTCGAGCAATTGAGCAACATCATTATTAGCCACTGGTGCATCATTCACACTATTCACGGTTAATTTCACTTCGGCGATATTTGAGATTAATGATTGGTCATCTTTCACGCTATAAGTAAAGCTATCGCTGCCAAAGAAATCAGCGTTTGGTTTATAACTGATGGTTCCTGATGCACTATTAATGCTGACTTTACCGTGTGCTGGTGCTTGGGTAATAGTCACATTGTCAATTGTTAAATCGCTATCTACATCAAGGTCATTGTCTAAAATCGACAGCTCAATCGAGGCATCTTCATCAAGCTCAGCTACATCGTTTAATGCAATTGGCGCATCATTAACTTCACCTACTGTGACCATTACGCTGGCCTGATTAGACATGGCTCCAGATTCATCTGCCACACGATATGTAAATGTGTCACTGCCATTAAAGTCCGTGTTTGGGGTATAAAGAATACGCTTGTTTTGCACACTCGCCTTACCATTTTCTGGCGCTGTGACGACTTCTAAACTAGATAAATCGAGTGAATCACCTTCATCTAAATCTGAATCGTTTAGTGCGACATCAATTTCAATTGCCATGTCTTCTTCAGTTATGGCCGTATCAATTTTAGCAAATGGTGCATCATTAACCGGGTTGATGGTAATAGAAACAGTCGCAATAGCTGAGCGCCCATTTTCTAAATCATCGACGGTATAAGTGAAAGAATCAGAGCCATTGACATTTTCATTCGGCGTATAGGTAATAACCCCATTCGCAGTATTTAAACTCGTTTTACCAAGCGTTGGTGCTGTTACTACGCGAACACTGGCAGGGTTTAAGTCATTATCAACATCTGAATCGTTCTCTAAAATATTAATAGCAACACTATTATCTTCATCAACGCTTGCTTTATCATCATGTACATCTGGCACATCATTAACATTCACAACATTCAGGGTAAACTCCTGCTTTGCTTCCTCTTTACTTGCATCAGTGACAATAAGCGTAATGTTGTACGTACCTACATCATCATTCGTGGGTGTGCCGCTCAGGGTAAGTGTAGTATCATCAAAGGTTAACCAGCTTGGCATACCAAGAGCTGTATAAGAAAGACTATCATCAGCATCCACATCAGTTGCAGAAACGGTATAGCTGTACTGCTCATCTTCGGTTGCGGTTGTAATCGGCGTAGATGAAAATACAGGGGCATCGTTTACATTCTCAACGGTAATAGAAAACATTTGAGAATCAGACTCTTTTGCACTATCAGTAACCGTTAAACTTACCGTATGCGTGCCAACATCATCATTGCTTGGCGTACCAGACACTAAACCTGTCGCAGCATTTAAGCTTAACCAACTAGGAAGCGTCTTAGCTGAATAAGTCAGCGTATCGCCTTTGTCAACATCAGTTGCACTCAATGTATAGTTATAAATGCTGTCCTCTGTCGCTGTTGTGATAGGTGTTGACGAAATAACAGGTGCATCATTTACATTCATTACCGTCAACGTAAACTTCTGAGTACTTGTTTCTTTCTTTGAATCAACAGCAAGCAAGGTAATCGCATGTTTCCCAACATTTTCGTTCGTGGGAGTACCACTTAAGATTTGGCTGACACTATTAAAGGTTAACCAAGAAGGCAGATTTAAACCTGAGTATGTGATCGAATCACCAGGATCAACATCTACTGCAGTAAACTTATAACTATAGAGCTCGCCCTCTGTTGCTGTTATGACAGGGCTAGATGTGATAGTTGGTTTATCATTTACATTAGCAACATTAATCACAAAATCCTGCTTGTCAGATGCATTTAAAGAATCTGTTACAACCACTGCAACCGCATGCGTGCCTAAATCATCATTTGTCGGCGTGCCTGATAAAACGCCAGATTTAGCATCCATTGTTAACCAACTAGGTAGACCAATTGCACTAAATGTAAGCGTATCACCCATATCGGCATCACTTGCCTTAACTGAATATAAATATTCAGTGTCTTCAGTTGCCCAAACCGGAGCTGAAGATGTTATCACAGGTGCCTCGTTCTTGCGGATTACATTTAAAGAATATTCTTGTTTAAGTTTTTCAACTCCATTTTCAGTTACATAAATCGTGATAGGGTAAGTGCCAATATCCAATTGCTCTGGAAAACCTGTTATCGTTCTCGTTGTCGCATTATATCCGATCCAGTGAGGATAGGAGTCGCCGAAAGAAACCGTTATTATTATCTCATCATTTTCAGCATCGGTTACTATAATTTTATATGTATATGACTGACCAGCTTGCACAACTGTAACAGGTTCAGATTCAATGACGGGTAGATCATTAACCGGCGTAATTGTGATACTAAACATTTGATTTGTTATTGGTTCGGCAGAGTCTTCTCCCCCATCAGCTAAGTCGAAATTAAAACTATCTGACGTAGTTTCACTACCATTATGCTCATAATAAAGAATAGAATCATCTAGTGTTTGCTGGGTAAACGTTGAGTTTAATGCAAGTCCCTCACCTGAGTCTAAACTGCCATTATCATTGGCATCTACAAACAAGCTGCCATTAGTAGGTACTGATTTAAGCGTAAATGTAAGCCCTGTACCAGAGTCATCAGGATCAGTTGCAGATAAATTCAAAGTAGAAATTACTTTTGCTGCACCTTCATCAATTAAAAGGCCTTTATTAACACTAATAGACGGGGCTTTGTTAACTTTAACTACGTTATAAGTTAAAGTTACAGGCGAGGCGCTCTCAGTGCCATCAATCAGTTCGCTCGTGAATGTGAATTCACCTGTGTAGTTACTATCAAGAGTAAAGGTTAAGTTATCAATACTCGCATTTACATCACTGACACTGCCCGAGATTGTTAATACACCTGAACTTGCATCAAAGTTATAAACTGCGCTTCCACTAGCACTACCTGAAAAGTCACCTGCATTAGTATCCGAAAGTGAAATGGTTAATAAAATACTATCGCTATCATTATCAGAAACTTTTACACCTTGAAGCGGGTTTCCTATTGATTCTCCTTGATTAATAGAATTAGATGAATCAGAGAATGATGTTGAAGTAAATTTTTTTACAGTGCCTAACGCAATTGAGCTACCGTCGGCATAAAAAACATAAGGTGTGTTTTGGCTATCAAGGGCTATACGGTTAAAGTCAGTGAACTTTTCGGTAAATCCCCTAGCTCCAACAAACTGCCAAGTGCTATTTTGATAAGTTACAACACTCCCTCTTGCTGGATCAACTCCATAGTCTGTGGCAAATATAAAGGGAATGTCGTTTTCCCCCAATACAAAATCAGGATAAAATACTTCATTACCTGTGATATTCTCGTGAAGTGATGTCCAGCTTGTGCCATCAAATTTATAAAGTGTAAGCCCCTTTGTAAATCGGCTGTTCTCAGTTGGAGCACTCAATAAAACATTGTCTTTGCTGTCAATTGCTATTGTCGTGTAGTTTGCATCGACATTTGAAATACCTGCTTCGCCTACATATCCCCAAGATAAGCCATTAAACGACATAACTGAAGCACCAGAGGAAGCTAGAGAAAAGTCTCTAAATGAAACGTAAGGAGTATTTGTGCTATCAAAAGCAAGATCAGTATAACCAACTTTTGAAGGTGAAAACCCTTCAACACCAATCCCTACCCATTTAGCACCATTATATTTTTTTAAAACAGCTTTATTGCTGAAATTGCTATCGTTATAAACAATATGTAAGACACCATTATTATCAAATGCTAAATTAGAGAAAAAACCTAAGCCGCTCGATATAAGTGAACCTACATCATTCCAAGTACTCCCATCAAAACTCAACACTCTTAGCCTGCCAGAGTTACCTTCATCAGCAAAAGAAACGTACGGAGTATTATTACTATCAAAAATTAGATCTGTGTAATAAATGTTTCCATTTGCAATATTTTTATTTCCGACATACTCCCAATCTGTACCATTGAACTTCATGACACTGCCATTTTTCGTTGATGTATCAGCGAAAATTACCCAAGGCACATCGTTAGCATCAAGCCTAATTCTTGAATGGATACCACTTTTAGATGACCCCGCGAATTTAGCACTGCCAACTAATTCCCAGGCACTAACGCTCAAGCTAGGCGCTTCATTCGATTTGGTTACATTAAGTGTTGAATTTTTTTGCACATTGTAATCTGACAACGAACGACCATTTTCTAATGTTTGACCATTAAAGGTGATGATCTGCCGAGCTTGCTCAATACTCGTCTGCTGCTCAACAAGGCCTTTTACCGTTTCAATGCTGTCGCTTGGCTCAACATCGAGTGTGAAGGTCTGAGTAGGTGCGATAATTGTAATCGGCATAGCCAATATAGACATAGGCGCAATAAGCGCTATGAGGTATAGGTATTTAATAATTGTTGATAGCATGACGTCGTGTTCCTGTAAAAATTTTAAGCTGTGAGTAATGTCATCAACAATGATTTACTCATGTTCTCAGCTATTCCTTGAGGTAATTTAAAATGTACGCCTCTTGCGTACATCGATAATGGGTTAGTCGAAGTAATATCTTGCGCCAATTGAGAGCATCGAAGCATCAGTTGAATCCAGCGCTGCATGGTCGTAACTTAGAAAAATCTGGGTATTTTTAAAGAGGTCAAAACTTGCTTCAACGCCATAGGTGACACTGTTACCACTGCGTTTTGCTTTAACTAACTGTGAGGAATCTGCTTGATATTGGTAATCTTGGTGCCAATCTAAATACCCCACTTTAGCTGTCAGCGATATTTCTTTGGTAATTGGCCAAGACGCTAACAGTGATATTTGCGGCCCAGTTGCTGATTCCGGGTAAACTTGTTTCATGGTGCTGTTAAAGTTATCTAAGTCGGTGACTTCGCCAGTAAAACTAAAATGTCTCTCACCAAAATCTACATAACCAACTTGCAGTGAATAGATTGCATTGAATTTATAACCGATTGCAGCTTGGTAACCCGTATCCGAGTCTTTAACCGAAATAGAATCAATCAAGGTCCCTTGTTCATTGAGTGATGATTTTAGGCTTTTTGTGCTAATGTCTGTGGAGGCTGAGCCTATTTGCCCAGAAACAAACCAACCTGTTTGTTCAGCTTTACTCTGTTGACTACAAAATAGAGACCCAGCAAATAGAATGACTGTCGCAGACTTAAGAACAAAACCATTTTGACTAGTGGAAAAGTATGAAGCTTTCAAAGTGGAGACCTCTTTAACAGGTTAATTGTTGTTGCAACGAATCCACTGTTAATTACGAACATCCACTTTGTACATGCCATTTACATTAGATTAAAATCCTACCCATTCTAATGGGAAAATTCTGATTCAAGGTGGGTATGTGAAAATTCCGACAGTCTTTGTTATTAGTTCCGAGAAAGAACCTTTGTATGACTTGAATAGCAATTAGGGACTAGTACAGCTAAATTTATACCCTTAGGTATTTAATGCTTTTGAGCGAGAGTTAATTTTTTAATGAATAACAAGGTCATATCGTATTTAACTGTTTGCATAATGATGACGTGTGTGTTTTGCGCGAGCAGCTATGCAAACCCAACCAAGCAACTCGAAACTGCATTTGCAACGTCGTTAGTTTTAACTGATGGTGACAGTATTACCTTAGGTATAGGTGACTTTGATCCACAAACACTGTTTGACCTGCAACATGCCAATAGAGATGAAGACAGTATCGCGCTTAGAAAAAAGCTCAGACTCTACAGTATTCCTTACACTTGGCAGCTTGATGAGCCTATTTATCAACACAAACTTAGTCTTACTGGTAGGGTAAGCTATTTGAATCAATCAGATTTCATTTCGTTATTTGATAATGTGGCTGACGACTACATTTCAGAAACGGTATATAACGGCATGATCGGCTTTAATGCCGAAAAGCTCTTGGCTCTAAATGGTCATATCAATTTGGCTTTAACACTCACTACTTACATTACAACAATGACTATGAGTATAACTCTCCCGAGTCTAGACGTAACTTCAAGCCTTTAGCTGAAAATCTTTACACCAACCTCAATAGTAATGCACTGGTGTTAAACCCAAATGCGACCATGATCTATCGCTTACCTAGGCGCTGGGGCTATTACGAGTACAAGCTTAACTTCAATTACTACTATGGCTGGGCACTCTCTCACCCTGATGGGATAAGCAATGCAGCACCCGAAACATGGCGCACACTCAATGGTATTAAAGCTAAATTTAACATGTTCAAAATAGGGCTTTTTGAGCAAGCTTTTTACATCAAAGGCCAGCGAATCGATTTAGGCGGCGATAGTCGCGTAGCCTTTGGGACCGATCACTTTTATGAATACGGTATCGGCTTTTTATGGGATAGTAGGAAGTGGACCTCGTGGTTTGACAACTTTGGTATCGGCATTAACATTCACAACGGTAGTAGCCTCGATGGTGCTGCTATTGTCTTGTACTTTAACGAAATTTAATACTACTTTATAAAGAAAAAACTTTTAAACAGACTATATTCTTAGACATAATCAAAATTCATGGAAGATTTATATGAAACATCACCTCGCAATCGCTTGTTCATTACTTGCCTTAACGGCTTGTGATAAAACCCCAGAACAAACAACTAAAACGCTACCACTGCAAGTAAGTGCAGCAGATACCATTTATTATGGTGGTGATATTCTTACAATGACTGGCGATGAACCAGAGTATGTGCAAGCAATCGCAACGCAAGGAGAAAAAATCATTTTTGTGGGTGATAAAAACAAAGCGCTTGAGCATAAGTTTGGCAAAACAAAGCTAGTTGATCTACAAGGTAAAACCTTAATGCCAGGCTTTGTTGATGGCCATAGCCATGTCTATGGTGTTGGTTTGCAAGCCATGGTAGCCAATGTATTACCTAGCCCAGATGGTGATGCTAATACCGTTGAGCAAATCGTTAATATTCTCACCGCCGCACAAAATAACCCTGACTACATCACATTTATTGAAAAAACGGGTGCTATTTTAGGCTTTGGTTACGATGATGCTGAGCTTGATAGATACCCGACTAAAATGGACCTAGACCGCGTTAGCACCGAAAAGCCAGTCATTATTATTCATACCTCTGGGCACTTAAGTGTTGCAAACAGTAAAGCCTTAGCAATGGCCGGCATCGACGAAAACACAGACAATCCTGACGGTGGGCTAATTCGTCGTATGGCCAATTCACAAGAACCCAATGGGGTGCTCGAAGAAAACGCGCACTTTGGTTTACTGTTTAAACTCATGCAGTCGTTTGATCCTGACTTACAAGATTTAATGCTGCAAGAAGGGCAAAATCTCTACACAAAATACGGCTACACCACAGCACAAGAAGGACGAACAACTCAAGAAGCCTATGATTCGATGGTAAGATCATCCAAAGCGGATAAATTTATCATTGATGTGGTTGCCTATGCCGATATGGCTACCAGTAGCAGCTTTATGGACTCAAGCTATAATAGCAAAAACTACACGAATCATTTTCGTATTGGTGGTGTAAAACTTAACTTTGATGGCTCACCACAAGGGAAAACCGCTTGGTTATCTCATCCATACTTAAAAGCACCCGAAGGCCAAGAGCAAGGCTATGCAGGCTACCCTACTTTTAATGATGAACAAGCTTATCAGTATATTGAAACGGCCTTTGCCAATGGCTGGCAAGTGATGACTCATGCAAATGGTGATGCCGCCATTGAGCAATTTTTAAATGCTGTTGAAAATGCCAATAAAAAGCTTGGTAAAAAAGACCGCCGCCCTGTACTGATTCATGGTCAAACTATTCGTCAAGATCAGGTAAACCGTCTTAAAGAATTAGGCATATTTCCATCGCTCTTCCCAATGCATACCTTTTATTGGGGCGACTGGCATGTAAATTCGGTACTTGGTCACCCCCGTGCCGATTTTATTTCGCCCACTCATGCGGTTCGCAAACAAGGATTAATGTTCAGCACCCATCATGATGCGCCTGTAGCTCTGCCAAACGCACTGCGTGTATTAGATGCAACAGTGAACCGCACGACCCGAACAGATCAGGTCTTAGGCCCAGAACAACGCGTTTCTGTGTATACTGCACTACAAGCAATGACGACATGGCCTGCGTATCAACACTTTGAAGAAAACTCAAAAGGGCAATTAAAACAAGGGATGCAAGCAGATTTAATTATCCTTGATAACAACCCGTTGAAAATAAAGCCTGCAGAGCTACATAACTTGCAAGTGGTAGAAACCATCAGCCGTGGTAAAACCGTCTACAGAATAAATTAAATACTTTTCAAGGAGTAACATGAATAAGTTTATACAATTAGCCTGTGCTGCGCTGCTGTCATTTTCAGCATTAGCAACACAAACAGCTGCTACGAAACTAGATATTTTAAATCTTAAGGCGCAGTCTGAGCATGTATTAACCTCAGGGCAGCCAAATCAAACAGATTTTGCCAAGTTAAAACAACTTGGTATTGTGAACATCATCAACCTTCGCGGTGATAACGAAACGAATTGGTCTGAGCAAGATTTAGTCACTGAGCTTGGTATGAACTATTACCATATTCCTGTGCAATCTAAAGCTGATATTACCATTGAAAATGCCACGAAGCTTCAGGCCTTACTCAATGAGCACCAACAGCAAACCACCTTACTTCACTGTGCGAGCAGCAACCGTGTTGGCGCTCTTGTAGCGTTATACAATGCCATAACCTTGGAAAAGCCAATTGATGAAGCTGTCGAGATTGGTAAGCAATGGGGCTTAAAGAGCCTTGAAGGAGTGGTAAGAAGTAAAGTAAACGAAGAAGTTGGTCAGCTATAAGCTGACCAATTTTGCTCTGCACATCATCACTATTAAGCAATTCAGCTGTCACCTTCGCTACATAAAGTTACATTTGTAATAACTGAAACATTTCATTAAAAACAGCAAGTTAAGTATAATTTATGTGTATTTAAATAATACATGTAATATGCATTCTGTGCGAATTTAGCCCAGCACAGTTTTGCTAAATAATTTTGGGCAAGGAAAATAATGTCAATAATAAAAACAACTTCAGTTTTATTTGTAACTTTATTAGCAACTGGCTGTGCCAATAAAGTACATACTTACTCAACTTCAACTGAAAACACGATGAAACTTAGAAGTGTTTCAAAATCAGGATTAAAATCAAAAGTAGGTGATTTTACAGACTCAGAAAGAGAAGAAAGTAAGGTAATGTGCAGGTTAGCCACACCTATAGGGACACCTGAAGGGAAAACATTCGCAACTTACATACGAGATTCAATACTCTCTGAGATGGTGGTTGCAGATTTATATGATGAAGCATCTGTAAGTACAATCACCGCCAATTTGAATGACATATACGGAAGCACAGTGATTGGTAATGCCTACTGGGAATTTGATATGTCACTAAGATCTTCAAACGGAAATGGGTTTGACATCAAATCACGATATGATTACGAATCAAGTTACACAGCTGCATCAGCTTGCTCAGAGATGCAGCGTTCATTTGTACCAGCAGTTCAGAAGTTAAACTCTGAAATATTTGCACACCCTGACTTTAATAAACTTCTTAATTAAATACTTATATTTAGAGGCAACTAATGTTGCCTCATTAAAGATTAAAGCTGCCATGCATAGCTTAGCTTAGTGAAGAAGGTACGTTGATCACGCTCAAGGTTCTTCAATGAATCATCTTGATACCCTTTATCAGAATACCCTAAATAAAACAGTGTCTGCGAGTTAATTTTATACGAGTACACTAGCTGACTACCATAATCGCGGTTAGTTTGGCTTACATCAAATCGATAAGCTTCGTTGTTTCGATCGACATCTTCAAACTGCAAAACGAGTTTCAGCATTGAACGCATATTAAATTTATAATAAACACGTAGATCCGTTAAGTTAGCAGTATAAACACGCTCATTTTGCTCGTTATCTAGATAGCTGTAGCTGTGCTCTAGTTGCACCTGCCAATGATCGTTTATATCCCACGTCATCTCAGGCTCAATGCGTACCATAGTACCTAGAGCTACATTGCTGTAATCAATTTTACTGCCATATTGAGCATACAATAAAAAGCTAATGTCACGAATGGGTCTAAAACCCCCGTATATATAGCCTATGTTTTGATTAAAGAACTCACCGGCATAAAACTCATTACGATGAATAAAGCCAATTTCTGTTTGTGACTGCATCTTACCTTTAAAGGTAAAAAAGCCATCATATTCTTCTTCGAGTAGGTCGCCATTTTGCGCCCATGTTTTATCCCACTCAGCATTGTAGCTGTACTCGGTGATTGCATCATCAGCATTACGATACCAAGTTTGTCCACCACCTAATTGTACTTGTTCGTAATCAACTTTAGCTTGGTAACCTAAATCTGAACGGTATTCTTTACCTATATTTTCGTAATTAGCATAGACTTCGTAATCACGCTTAGTTCTTGTGAATTCAATAGCATAAGCCTGATCTGATTGATTTTTATCAACGCCATAATAATCAACTAAAAATTCTGAGTTAGTGGTATCTGTACTTGCTACTTGGTACTGCAAACTATCTGATTGATTGAACCAGTAACTGCCATCTAAAGATAAAACCGTATTGTGGTAATCATCATTTTCACGGTGGGTGCTCATCACACCAATTGTGCCTTTTTGGCCAACATCAAACTGATAACGCCCTGCTACTGCCTGTGTTTTATCTGCCAGATTAGCAAAGCCCGAGCCTTGATTCGTCGGAAGTAAGACACTGGTATTCTGATCGTCAGCGTACATAAAGCCATAGCTGTGCGCGCCGGTTTTACCTGTTAATTTTAAACCCACATCAGGTTCAGCAATCATTCGCGTATATAAAAGCTCTAGTTGGCTGGTATTAAAGTAAGAGGCGCCATCTAAAAAGAATGGACGCTTTTCAGCATAATAAATTGAGTAAGTAGTATTTACATCAAGCTCAAGTGAATCTGCCTCGACCTGCGAAAAGTCAGGATTAATGGTGGCATTAATAACCGCATCTTGCGTTACCCCCCAACGTAAGTCCAAGCCCGCTTCAGTATCAATATCGCCATTTTGCCAATCACCCGGCACTGTATCTTTGGTATCATGGCGAAGCGCCGTTAAAGTGGGCGTAAGCTGAATATTTTGGCTTTCTGTCATGTTGGCAAAGCCTGTGAGTTTATCAAACTGGCAAAAGCTACATTTTACATCTCGGTCAAAACCAACATTCGACATTTGATAATACACATCACGCGGATAATTTCGCCAAACTGCAAAACTCCACGTTAACTCTGTTTGATCTTTTGGAAAGCGAAGTGCAGTGAATGGAATACGCATTTCAACAACATAACCGTCGTCGGTAATTTGCCCTGCACTATCCCAAATGGCGTCCCATGATGGATCTTCCACCCAATCATCAATATCAGTCATGCGCATATCACCTTGCGCACCCAATGGGTTTACATAAAACTCATAGCCTGTTCGTTCATCATTGAAGGTATCAATCATTAAGGCAACATTGTCGTCTTGCCAAAGTGTGTCGCGATCTCGAAGAGCGGCACGAATTTGCGAAGGGTCATTATCTTTTGCAATAAAACCAACATACAAGAATTTACCATCTTCATACATGTAAGCATCGGTTTGCACGAGCGGCGTGCCTTTTTCGGTTGGTTCATTTTGATATTTTAGTGGCACTTTTGTGGCGTATTGCCAATGCGACTCATCCATCACACCATCAACGCTAATAGACTCTTTAATATGAGCAAGTGAAAACTCTGCTTTATCAAATGCATTGGCAGAAAAAGGCACACAGGCAACACTAAGTAAAAAAGTAGGGGCGATTATTTTATTTATTATTCTTTTTAAGTACTGCATAAACATCCATTTAGACACTGACGCGTTAGAAACGCTACTTGACTGATTTCAAAGCGATTGTAATTCAGCAAGGTACATTTGTTAATCTAATTTTCAATTTTAAGTCATAAAATTTAACAAAATACTCCATTTGTACTAATAAAAGAGCCAAAAAAGCCCCATTGCCAAACAGCAATGGGGCTTTTTTATACGTTTGTTATCGAAATCTATTACTTTTTAAGGCTTAATTTATTGCCTTTCAAAGATTTGCGAACATTTGCGATACGTGAACGATTCTTCGCACGCGCTTCACCCGTTGCCTGACCTGAAACCTTATTTGTACGGCTACGGCGTAAATGCGACGGCTTTTTACCAATTTTATCAATCAGTACTTCACGACTACTTACTTCGTAACCTGGTAAAACAACACGCTTGATGCGCTGTCCGATAAGCTTTTCGATATCGAATAAAGTGTTTTCTTCCTCACGGCTGACAAACGAAATTGCTTGGCCCGGCTTACCAGCACGACCTGTACGGCCGATACGATGAACGTAGTCTTCTGCAAGCCAAGGCAAGTCGATGTTGATCACACGTGGTAACCCTTCAATATCAATACCACGGGCAGCCACTTCGGTTGCGACCAGTACGCGAACTTTACCTTCTTTAAACTCACGTAAAGCGCGGCGGCGGTTACCTTGGGTTTTATCACCATGACAAACAACCGCTGGAATACCATCAAGGTTAAGCTCTTTTACAAGCTCATCAGCGGTTTCTTTCATGTTTACGAAAACAAGTACTTGCTGCCAGTTTTTCTTACCAATCAATTCAGATAAAAGCTCTTGCTTACGGCGCTCTTCAACTGGATAAACAACGTGTTGCACTGTTTCTGCGGTACTGTTTGTTTGATCGACACGAATAATTTCAGGCTGCTTTAGTACTTTACTCGCAAATTGTTTAATTGCAGCAGGGAAAGTGGCAGAGAACAACAAGATTTGACGCGCTTCATCACAGCCATTAATAACAGTTTGCATATCGCTGATAAAGCCCATGTCTAGCATACGGTCAGCTTCATCAAGCACTAAATGCTTAACATTAGCTAAGCTGATGTTACCTAAACGAAGATGATCAAGTAAGCGCCCTGGCGTTGCAACCACGATGTCGACACCTGCTTTCAAATCATTAGCTTGACCCGCTAGATTGATACCACCAAACAAGCACACTGTTTTGAGTTCAGTGTATTTTGCAAACGCTTTAAAATTATTTGCGATTTGCTCAGCTAACTCGCGAGTAGGTGCAAGCACTAATGCGCTTGGTGCATTATTTTCACTAACCGCTGATTCTGATAATTTTTGGATAAGTGGTAAAGCAAATGCGGCGGTTTTACCCGTGCCTGTTTGCGCACTAACAAGTACGTCTTTGCCTTTTCTTACCGCAGGAATTGCACTACGTTGAACGGGAGTAAGCGTTTCGAAATTAAGCTCTTCTAATGCCTGTAAAAGCTCAGAAGAAAAACTAAATGATTTAAAATTCATGCTGTATAACCTGCGGCCATCATATCAAGGGTCGCAAATTATACAGAAAAAAAATGACTTTAGTTAGTTATAACTTAACTAAAGTGCCTTTTAATGCCACGCCAGCAACAAATGTACCCGCACCACATTGATATTCTGTTTGGCTAACAAACTCACGTTTTTTGTAATACGACTGAATATTTACAACTGCATTCATGCCTTCACGAACAGCACGCTCTTGTAATGCTTTTAAAGCACTAAGCATTACCCACTCACACGCTTCTCGGTCAGTTTTATTAAATGCGTTGGTTTTCTTATTTGTGATCACTTCACCATAATTGGTTTTAATGCTGTTATGACTTTGATCAGCAAAATACAGCGGAATATCTAACAGCGCTTGTTTAGCTTTGCTAGTTTCAAGTAGTGCTTGTACAGGTAGCGTTTGTATATCATCACGTGCAAAACTGTTTGCTGAAAACAAACAAACTGCTAAAACACATGCAAGGGTCAATAACTTCATTTAAAAATTCCTTCTATAAAATTTCCATGCAACACCAAAACCAACCGAAACATTATAATCTTGCTTCACAAGTGGGCTTGCATCTTGTTGACTGTTAGCAAGGTGATGATATTTAACAAAACCACCTAACCAATACTTTGGTGTGTCAAAATGTACCCCAATTGATACATCAGCGCCAGAAAAACCTGAACGACTTGAGTATGCTTGGCGAGTTTCATTGCTATGTAAGTCACTCACTCCATAGTAGTAATCCAGGTATTTATCGCTAGCAAAGTTAATATTGCCACGAAACGCTAATGAAAATTGTGAATCCGCTTTTTCGATGATCGGCACTCGATAATACACACTTGGCCCATAACGCCAGCCAATATCGTCAATCCCAGAGAAATCTGTGGCAATCGCTTTGCGCGCAAACAAGCTTAAATACAAGTGCTGTTTAGCGTTTGGTTCACCTAGTAAGTAGTAATTAAGTGAAGGTCCTAATTCAAACACCCAATCTAGATCATCCATACCTTCTCGGGCTTTGTTGTCTTCACTGTCAACTGCAAGACCTACGTTGGCAGATAAATCTAAATGGAGATTCTCTTGTTGCCACAAAAAGCCAGTGAAGTTATTACGGTCGATGGCCATTTTATCGCTTTGATAACGAAAATAAGGCACAGGCAATAGGTATTGCTCACTTTCATCTGAACCTAAATAATGGGGGATATCTGCATAAAAAAGGCCTGCACCGAACTCCATTTTTGCAGTGCCCTTTTCTACACTATCTTCTGCAGCATAAGCATTAAAAGCGAGAATAAATAAAATACTTATGATGCAGCGCTTGATCATGCTTGCCACTTTTTAAAGATTAACGAGGTATTGATGCCACCAAATGCAAAGTTATTACTCATAATGTAATCTGTTTGCATTTCACGGCCATTGCCCTTGATATAATCTAAATCAGCGCACTCAGTATCAACATCCGTTAAATTGATAGTAGGTGCAAACCAACCATCATTCATCATATTGATACTTGCCCATGCTTCAATGGCGCCACAAGCTCCTAAGGTATGACCTAAATAACTTTTTAATGAGCTAATAGGTTTCTTGCCAAGGGCATTGAAAGTCGCCAGAGACTCCGCAATATCACCCCGATCTGTTGACGTACCATGAGCATTCACATAGCCAATTTGGTTAGCAGTAAGCTGTGCATCATTAAGGGCCATTTCGATAGCCACTTGCATAGTTTCTGCGGTAGGTTGCGTCACGTGTTGACCGTCTGAGTTACAACCAAAACCGACCAGCTCCGCATAAATGGTCGCTCCACGGGCTAGGGCATGCTCATACTCTTCTAAAATGAGTGTGCCTGCACCTTCACCAATAACCAGACCATCACGATTTTGATCAAATGGTCGTGGCGTGCTTTTCGCAGCATCATTTTTTGTGCTGGTCGCGTATAAGGTGTCAAATACCGCAGCTTCAGTGATGCATAACTCTTCTGCGCCACCAGCCACCATGGCTTTTTGCCGACCATACTTAATCGCTTCATAAGCATAACCAATACCTTGCGAGCCTGATGTACACGCAGAACTGGTAGTGATCACCCGACCTTTTAAGCCAAAAAAGACACCCACATTCACAGGCGCTGTATGCGCCATCATCTGGATGTAACTGGTGGCCGTTACGCCTGTCATTTCGCCGGTTTCCATCATTTTTGCAAAGGCAAGTAATGGTGGCGTTGACCCCGTAGATGAGCCAAAAGCAATGCCTGTAGAGCCGTCGGTTAGACTTGAGTGCTCTAATAGCCCAGCTTCTTCTAGAGCAAGCTCTGTAGTACGGGTCGACATCATAGCAACACGTCCCATTGAGCGAACTTGTTTACGCTTATAGTGGCTTGGTTTAGTAAAATGAGTAACAGGTGCTGCTAGTCGAGTGTTTAATTCTGGCGCCACATCCCAGTCAGTCATGTACTGAACGGCATTTTCACCTTTTTGCAAAGCGGTTTTAAATTCACCCCAGGTATCACCTAATGCAGTAATAGCAGACATGCCTGTAACAACAACGCGCTTCATTACACCATACCGCCATTCACAGAAATAACTTGGCGGGTGATATACGCGGCGTCATCTGAACATAAAAACGACACAGTACCCGCGACTTCACTAACCGACCCCATACGTTTTAATGGGATCATTTTTAGCATTTCATCAACCGGTAAATCGTCTGTCATTTCGGTTTCGATTAACCCTGGAGCTACGCAGTTAACGGTGATCTTACGTTTTGCAAGCTCAAGAGAAAGCGCTTTGGTCGCACCAATAATGCCCGCTTTAGCGGCACTGTAGTTAACTTGCCCGCGATTACCGGCAATCCCTGACACTGACGCCATAGTGACAATACGGCCACCTTTACGACCTTGCACCATTGGCATCACCGTTGGATGCACCACATTGTAAAAACCGTCAAGGCCAGTACGGATCACTTTATCCCAATCATCACCTTGCATCGCAGGGAACGCCATATCATTCGTGATACCTGCATTACAGATCACCCCATAATACGCACCGTGCTCGGCAATATCAGCTTCAATTTGTTGTTTTGCAAGCTCTCTATCGCAAACATCAAATTGCAATAAGCTAGCATGACGACCAAGCGCACTGATTTCTTCACAGGTTTGCTCTGCTTCAGCCACACCACTGCGACAATGAACAGCAATATCAAAGCCATCGTTAGCTAATCTAAGTGCGATTGCTTTGCCAATACCACGGCTTGAGCCGGTGACTAAAATACGTTTTGTCATTGATTTTCTCTTATAAACTGCATTGGGTCTTGTGGTTGAAACACATTAATTTTTGCTTCTGCTAAGCATGTTTCATCGCTATGTATTTGACACTCAAATACACTTAACCCTGATTCTTCTTGATATAATTTTGTCACCGAGACTTTAAGCGTTTGCTCGTTTTTAAATACCGGTGCATAGGTTTTATATTTGCGCGTACCAATTAAAAAACCGATTTGTACTTCATTTCCTTTGTCTTTTGCCAGCGCACCAGCATACGCTGCGATAGTTTGCGCCATATATTCACAACCAATATAACTGGCAACCCCATTTAAGCTCTCGTCATAAAACGGGCTTTGTGAACTAATATCCACTTCACAGCAACCTGACTCTTCGCTGTAACTAGATAGGCGATTGAGCAATATCATTGGCTCACTATGAGGGACTACTTGCTCAATTTTATAGTGATTCATTTAGATGTCCTAGTACTACACTGACATTATTGCCGCCAAAGGCAAACGAATTTGATAAACAGGTGTTAATTTCTGCCGTTTCTGGTTGTGTTATTAAGCCAATTTCAGCCAATGATTCGTCTTTTTCAACCTGATTGCATACTAATTGATTAAACTCTGGGTAAGCCAAATAAAGCCAACATAAGCCCGCTTCTAAGGCACCTGCAGCGCCTAGAGTGTGGCCGGTCAAATGTTTAGAAGAACTGACCTTGGTATCTTTGCCAAATACCTCACTGATTGCCAAAGATTCCATCGCATCATTTTGCGGTGTGGCTGTTCCATGGGCATTAATGTAGTCGATATCTGAAGGCGTTAAATTCGCGTCTTGCAACGCCGTTGTCATAGCAGCAATTGCGCCAGAACCGTCTGCAATCGGTGCTGAAATATGATGGGCGTCGGAGCTTTCACCACCACCTAAAAAGGCAATGCTCTGTTTTGTATGTTGCTCTTTACTCATAACAAATAATGCTGCGGCTTCACCAATATTAATGCCTGCTCTGTCGCCACTAAACGGCTTACAAATTTCACCGCTAATAGAAGATAACGAATCAAAGCCATTGATAGTGAGTTGGCACAAGCTATCTACCCCGCCACAAATTACCACATCGGCTAAATCGGCACTGAGTAAGGCGCGCGCACTAATAAGCGCCTTGGCACTTGAACTACACGCAGTTGAAATGCTGTAACTTGGCCCCTTCGCAGCGAGTTTTTTGGCAATATAATTGGCGGGTGCGACGAGCGCTTGGTCGTAATAATCAAACTCCTCTGGCCACTTTCCCTTAGCTGCATGGGCAATTCGACCTCTTTCACCTTCTTGAATTGCAGCAGTACTGGTACCAATGACCACAGCAATACGGCTGCTCGGAATGTCTATGTTTGCTAATGTGTCAGCAATTTGCCCTAGCGCTAAATCGATTAGCTGATAAAATCGCATTGATGCTGTTAATGGCAGTTCATTAACCAACCCCACAAAAGTTGGGCGCTGCTCAAATGCAAGCGACGTCACCTCTGTGAGTGTTTGTTTAGGTTGTAAGCTGATACTTTGCATTGTTTGTTGATGACCAACCCCCAATGCACTAACAATACCTAAGTCGTTAAGCCAAAATGGCATAATCAATTAACCCTTTGAAATTTAATTTTGTAATCTCGCTGAAAGTTTACAAGTTCTGTTGCACCGTCTAAATAGCGAATTTCACTAATTAACTGCTCACCTTGATATAAACGCCGTGTCGAGCCTTGTTCAACCAAGTTCAAACCATAAAGTTGCGAGTTCAGCACAGTAACCGGCCAGTGTACTAGCATGATATCAGCAAGAATATAGCGAGGATCAACCGCGTTGATAGGGAGCATTTTTTCGCTTTTAATCGGCCCTAGTGGCGCTTTTTCTAACTGAAATATCGGCATACCTTGAGCCGTCATAACAGCCAAGTTAATACCCGTTTCACTGTTTAAACTCAGTTGCGCTAGTAATGTATGCTGCTCATCGCCATGGTGTACTTCAAGTACTTGCTGCCAATTATCGGCAACTAATGACGGCGGTGGATCAAGCAAATAAATCCCTGCATTTGGCGCTAAATCAACGCCCGTTTTTACTGCAAATTCACTGGCACAACTTGCCACTAATATGCTCAAGGTTAAAAGCAAAGAGCGTGTTAATCGCGACATAATTCAACCAACGTATTTAAGCGTTTGTTGCTTTGTTTTACAAATGGGTTTTGTAAATCCCATGCATAACCCGCAAGAATAGCACTGATCATCTCGCGCACTTGTTGGTTTTTCTCAGTGTAAAAAATCACGTCCTGAAATGAGCCATCATACCAAGCACTGACGTAGGTTCTAAAGCAATTAACCCCTTGTTGCAAAGGCTCACTGTAATCGTTTTTGAAATCAACTTGCTCACCACGTAAGTAGCTATCAACTAAAGGAGCAACCAATGAAGCTGATTTTAATGCAATCGTCACCCCAGATGAAAACACCGGATCTAAAAACTCACCAGCATTACCAAGTAGTGCAAAATGCTCACCATACAAACTAGACACATTAGCCGAATAGCCTTTGATAGCGCGCGCTTCACCAATAGCTTCTCGATTGACTAATAACCCACTTAAATAGCTATCTTGTTCGATAAATTCATTTAAGCCAGCGAGTGGTTGTTTATCCTCAAGTTGCTCTGGTTTACCAACTACACCAATGCTTGCCGTACCATCACTAAATGGGATCAGCCAATACCAAATATCTTTATGCTCTGGATGAACATTAATTAAGATTTTTTCACGGTCAAACTGTGTATCGCTAATATTATCTTTAAAATGGCTGAAAAAAGCCCAACGTACAGGGAAATTTGATGCTGACTCTAAATCAAGTAAGCGAGGTAATACCCTGCCAAAACCACTGGCATCAAGGACAAAACGCCCTTTAATTTGATAGCCTTGCTGGTTTTCATCCGTAACATCAAGTAAAGCGCCATCCTCACAATCGGTAAACGCTAACACGCTATGTTGGTATCGAATTTCAGCCCCTTGCTGCATGGCACCATCGGCTAAGCATTTATCAAAGTCAGCGCGTTTTACTTGAAAAGTCGTGCCAGGGCCTTCGCTAAATTTCTCGGTAAAATCGATTGTTGTGTGGTCGCCCCGACGCTGAAACGCCGCACCATTTTTAAACTGAAACCCAAGTGATTGTGCCTGTGCTTGCACCGCTTGCTCAAGGCCTGCTTCTGCTAAAAAGCTCATGCACTGGGGTAATAAGCTTTCACCAATCGAAAAACGAGGAAAAGTTTGCTGCTCTAACACCACTACATGCCAACCTTTTTTCACCAGTAAACTGGCAGCCACGGCACCTGAAGGGCCAGCACCAATAATAACAACATCAGCCTGTTGAACTTGATTATTCACCTATTATTTTTCCTTATTTTTAGGTAATGCAATACTGAGCGGCGCCAAGATATAGATACAAACTAGCCCCACTAATACCGTTAATCCGAAACTGAAAATGGCCGGTGTTTTCGAAACGGCCAACATGCCAAATACCCACATCGATGATGCCGCTGACAAACTAATTGCGAGTACATTGCTCGGGCTTAAATTATTAACCTGATAAAACACCAAGTAATCGATTGCCAACGCTAATATCAATAAACAGCCTAACAAATTAAAAATCGATAGCTGAGATTGCAGCGCACTGCATAGTAGCAGTACAGCAGCGCTTGTTAGTACAAGTACTAACGTTTGCTTACACGCCGTTTTAAAACCAAATTTAACGCTAAAGAGTAATAACGCAAAGGTCATCGCAATGGCCAGTGTTACCAGTAAAGAATTTGAGTAATGACTTAAACCTTCGCTTATCATCGCGACTTTATCGTAAACAATTAAATCTGGGTCAGCGTTGGCTAAATCCATCAGCTCGGTTTTATTTACACCCGTTACCATAAACCAGCTTGCGGTTAGTGTATTATTTGAGATCACTTGGTTAGCGATTAACGGCGCTAACGGTGAATTAAGTGCCCCGTTTAAATCAAGCATTGATGTTGGGAGCTCAACGGGCGTCCCTGTCATTTGACTAACTACACTCATGGCTTGCTGGGCCGAATGCAGTTGCTCGTAGTTTTGCTGTTGTAATTGTTTACTAGGCACTAAGTCACTAAGCATCAAAGCAGTGCCATTAAGGCCGAGAATAGTTGCTTTTAATGCTTCTTGTTGTACTAATAACTGCTGCGCATTATCGGCAAATAAAATCATGATTTGGCCATTATCTTTACCTAATAAAGACATATGCAAGGCTTCGTTTTGCATTAAATCAGCAGGACTTGCATTTAACAGCTTTACATCATCATTAATCACAGGGGGTTTTAGTAAAGCAAAAGCACTCAATAGCACTAACGTCAGCATACTGAGTGGGGCGCGATAATGCGTTAAGCGTTTTAAATTACCACTTAACATGTTTGCTAACTGATGCGCAGCAGTGTTAATGGTTAAACCAGCTTGCCAATAAGGCAATAAAATACGTGTGCAAAGCCAAGCTGTAACTAGCCCTGCAACAACAAATACACCCACTTGACTGAGTAACTGCACCGGTGAGAAAAACAAACTCGCATAACCGAGTGTGGTGGTTAGTAGCGACAACAACAGCGCCAGTTTGAGCCCTTTGCTAAAACCTTGCGGCTGCTCGGTTAAATCAAGCATGCCATGAAATGCATAATCAATGGCAATACCAATCAGTGTCACTGCAAACACCATGGTTAATACATGCACTTGGCTAAAAATACTGATCAGCGCGATGGTGCCGCCAATAGCGGCGCTTATCACGGTTACAGAGGCCAACCACAATGCGTTTATCGATCGAAACACCCACACCACCATCACAATAAGAGCCAGCAAGCTCACCGAACCAAACAAGGTCATTTCAAATTTGGCTTGCTGCGCATTTGCTGCGGTGTGAAATAAAGCACCGGCATAGCGAATTTCTGTATCGGGATAGCGGCCTTCAAGCTCAGCGATATAGGCAACTATCTCATTGCTTAAAGCTATTGATTGATTTATTGAAAAGGCATTGTCAGCACTTTGCACAAATAACATTAAATACTCATCACCTTGATAGTTAATGTTAATTCGGCCATCTTGCAGCTCAAATTGCTGCATGTGTGTCATTGCCTCAGATAAGAACCCTGCAGTGGCAAGCGTAGGGTCTTGGTTGATAGTACTTGAAACAAAAGGATCAGCGACTTTACTCAATTGGCTAAAGTAATACTGTTGAAAGCGATTAGCATCGCCAATCGCTTGTTTATATTCCTCGGAAACTAAATGCCCGGCGTACTGACCATAAAATTCTGCTAACTGGGATATTTCTGGTAACTTAAAACGAGGCTCAATGTGTTTACTCGCCAGCCACTGATGTAAATCATCATAAGCTTTTACTGCATTCTCACCACGAAAAGAAAAGCTTAACTGCTGTTTATTAGCTGAAAAAAAGTGTTCTTCGACTTGCTGTAAACGCGGTTCTGACTTTGGCAGCAAAGCCAAAATATCATTATTCAACGTGGGCTGTTTTAGAATAAAAACAACCACTAAGGCGCTAACTAATAGGCTCAGCCAAGCGAGCGTTAGGCCCCATGCTTTCACTGTTTTTGCTCTTTCTTAGGATAAGCAAAGCGTAATACAGTAAAGTTCCCATTTGCTTCTTGAAGACGCACACGGCTCACTTGCTCTGCTGCTACACATAATTCGAACTGACTAAATAGCTGTTTTAGCAAGTCATCTTTAGGCAATAAAGTCTGACAACCGGACTCTGCATGCTCTGCCATCGTAAATTGCTCAGCAAGTGCCACTTCATCATGCTTTAAAATCGCTTGCAGCAAATTAACGTAAGGCTCAGCGCCTTTTTGTAGCTGCGGCTCATCTTGGTCATTCAAGGTATATACTTGCCCTTGCTTGATTAATAGCGTGCTTTTAACCGGAGATTCAACCTGCCAAGTGAGGCCATCTTCAGCAAGTTCAAACGAACCTGTTGAAATAAAAGGTTTACTAAATCCTTTAAAGTGCTTCTCTTGGCTAAATGTGCCTTGCTCTGTTACTGCGCTTGATGCAAACACAGGAAAAAAAACGAGCACACTCAGTAACAACACGCTTAATCGCATTAAATCACCTTTTGAAGTTTTTCATGTAACACAGGCGGCGAAACAAACTGCATTTCTTTTTTCTCTATATCAACCGCAACTTGGATAGTCGTTGCTTTGGTTAACTTTTTACCTGTAGCGCAATCAGTGATTACGTAATCGATACGTAATCGTGTTTCATATTCTTTTAAGTACGCATCAACGCGGATTTTTTGTGTAAATAATGCTGAGCCAACGTACTTAATATGCATGTCAATAATCGGCCATGCATAGCCCGACTCTTGCATTTGCACATAGTCATAATCAAACAAACGCAGTAATTCGCAGCGCGCGACTTCTAAATAACGCGGATAATTACCATGCCATACCACATTCATTGGATCGCAATCATGAAAAGGAATTTCAATCTCAACATGAGTACTCAACAACGAGCCACGACTATGCATATAAACTCCAACGTTTTGTTTGAATAGCGTCTACCGTAAAGCGAAGAACAGCCTCTAGAGGACGGTCTTCATCAAGCAGCGGAAAAAACTCGCTAATGTCTTGATACATACTTTGTACATCACTAGTTAAACTAGCAAATTCAAGCTCACCGCTATTAATACGTAAACGTAGACCTTGAATACTCGCAAGCAAGGTACTTGCAACCACTTGTTCGGTTAGCTGTAAGATACGCAAACAATCTCGTGCAGCGATGGTTCCCATGCTCACTTTATCTTGGTTGTGACACTCGGTTGAACGAGAAAACACACTTGCTGGCATGGTCAGTTTTAATGCTTCAGCCGTGTATGCACTGGCGCCAATTTGGACCGCTTTAAAACCATGGTTAATGTAACGACGCTCATCATTACTCGCCGATAGGTTAGAAGGTAAGCCATTGTTATAGCGCGTATCAACTAAGGATGCGATTTGTCTATCGGCTAAGTCAGCTAAATTAGCAACAGCGGTTTTCATACTATCCATTACCATTGCAATATGACCGCCATAGAAGTGACCACCATGCAGTACGTGTTCACCTTCACCATCGATGATTGGATTATCATTTGCCGAATTTAGTTCATTTTCAATCATTTGTCTAAACCACGGCAAACTATCTTGCAGCACACCAATCACATGCGGAGCACAGCGAATTGAATACCTATCTTGTAAGCGGTCAGCATTACGAGGGTGTTCTACATGGTTCAGATCACCACGGATCCATGCAGCTACTTGCTGTTGCCCTGGATGTGGCTTCACTGAAAACAAAATATCATCAAAGTGATGACTGTTGCCTTTTAATGCAAGGCTTGCAAGGGCTGTTATACGGCTGGTCAGTTTGGCTAAGTAATCTGCTCTATCATAAGCAAGGCATGCCAAAGCTGTCATCACGGCAGTGCCATTCATGACTGCCAGCCCTTCTTTTGGGCGTAGCTTTAATGGCTGTAAGCCAAGTTCTTGCATCACCTCTAGACTGTTTTTAATTTCGCCTTTGTAATACACATCGCGCTCGCCAACCATAGCACCGGCTACATACGAAAGTGGCGTTAAATCACCACTGGCTCCCACTGACCCTTCTTGTGGGATCACCGGTACGATATTGTGATTTAAAAAGTCACGTAATAAATTCAACATCTCCCAGCTAACGCCAGAATACCCTTGTGAAAGCGAGGTCAAACGAGTCGCTAAAATAGCGCGCCCTTGGACTTGATTAAACACATCACCAAGGCCACAACCATGAAAACGAGTAAGATGCAGTGGTAATTCATTGACTAAATCAAGTGGCACTTTTACGGTTACCGAGTCGCCATAACCTGTAGTTACGCCATATATCACGCCATCGTCTTCAAGCAACTTATCTAAAAACGCGACGGCGCTGTCTATTTTATTCGCAAATTGACGGTCTGATGTTAACGCTACAGCACCTTGCTCTAATGCAATATGAACAATATCTTCGATTGATAAACGCTGTTGGCCAAATACGGTAGTCGAGTGCTCTGACACCTTAGTTCTCCTTGTTTTGGCTACGAGACACTTGCTCGTCATTTTGCCAAAAATCATAAAAATTAAACCATTGATACGGATAGGCCGCAGCATAAAAACTGAGCCTTTGCGCATAATCGCTAACAATTTGTTGTAATGTTTGTTGCCTCGTTTTACGGGGTAAAACGAGCTTGTCGGCGTATTTTTCAAAAATCACGCGGTAACATGTTTCGCCATTGGGCTTTTTATCTTTTAAACAAAACAGATGAAACACCGGGCAATCTAACAGCGCAGCTAAAATAAATGGCCCTTGTGAAAAAGGGGCTGGCTTACCTAAAAAGTCAGCTTCGATAACTCTTCCTGCAGTGGTGGTACTGGTTCTATCACCGACAATCACCACAATTTCACCCTGCTCGACTTTTTCTTTGAGCATAATTGCCATATCTGGGCCAAGGTCGGTTACTTGAATAAGGTTTACTGCAACATCCGGATTAATACTTTTCAGTAATTTATTAAATTCAACAGCATGATGCGTAAACACCAACACATTAATGGTTTTACTGTTTCGGTGTTGGCTAAGGGCCCTACATACCTCTAAATTGCCAAGGTGTGAGCCGATAAAAATTGCCCCTTGCTGTTGCTCATCAAGTTGTTTAAACAGCGCTTCGTTGGTGTAAAGAATATTATGTTGCTGAATTCGTCCAAGCCATGCATCTATTTTGTCAAAAGCGCTGTCAGCGAAGCAGCGAAAATGACGAAAGCTATCGCGCCAAGTAACTGCTTTACTATTGCCATTCACCTTGCGCGCTTGGGTTAAGAATGCATGTGACGCTTGGCGGGCAGTTTTGCCTGTTAAAAACAAATAAAACACCACCGGAAACAACACCAACCACAAGCCTTTTCGACCAAATACGCGATAACACACAAGCAATATTTGCATGCCTAAGCGATTGCCACGTTCTTGCATTTTTGACCAGTGCTTTACAGCCATTAGCCTACCACCTTACGCCAAAGTAGCTTAGGTGAGCGTAGCAACATGCCAAAGAATAAGCGCGTGTGCAGCCACGAAATTCCCACGTTATCGTGTAAGGCTCGAAAGTGAGATACGCCATTTTCAGGGTAAATGACCTGGGTTGGCAAAAACGTGACTTTAACACCTTGCCAATAAAGCCTGACTAAAATTTCAATATCAAAGTCCATGCGCTTACCAAGCGATTGCTTAGCCATTAATTGTTCAACAGCGGCTAATGGGTAAACCCGAAAACCACACATTGAATCAACAATATCAAAGCTTAGCGTTTCTACCCAAACCCAAAAATGGGTGATGTAACGACTCAAATAACGGTGCTTAGGCACGGAGCTATCATAAATTGGGCAACCACTGATCACCTTGTTAGGTGATGCATTACTCAGTTCAATCAACTTACTAATATCTGCTAACGAATGCTGGCCGTCAGCATCAACCTGAATAGCATGGCTAAATCCTTGCTGGTAAGCAGCCATCAACCCTGTTTGAACTGCCCCACCCTTACCTTGATTTTGAGCATGGCTGATCAAGGTTAAAAAATCGTACTTAGCGTTAAGCTTTGCAAACACTTGCTTGGCATCAACGTCACTGCCATCATCGACCATGATTATCGGCAGCTGTAACTCTTTCAGCTCATCGAGTACTGCAGCGATAGCATGGGTGTGATTGTAATTAGGAATAACAATACAAAACTGGTTCATGGCTTAATCACAAAATACAATTCGACCAGACGCATGCTGGCCTTTTTCTGATTGATAGCTAAACAAACATTTGCCTTTTGCATTGCGCTCAAGGGTTAGGTTTACCGTCATATCAGGGGTTGTTACTACCTGAAACTTTAACACTTCTAAATCTTGTACTAGTTTGCCAAAACCTAAAAATTGCTGAGCATATTTTACTGCCCAATCCAGCTGTACTACGCCTGCTAAGATGGGTGCATCAGGAAAGTGCCCGCGAAAATAATCTAAATCAGTCGCAATGGTTAACGCTAAACTCACGCTAGTTTCTGTTTGTGATAAAACGGCTACCTCTGGGCTCACGTTATTCAGGCTTGGCAAAATACTGCTCCAATGTTTTTAAACTTAATTTAGCTTGGCTGTTAAAAGGAAGTGCATCGATATAGCGCCATTTACGTGGTAAGCAAATACGTTCAAAGCGGTTTGAGACGTGTGCTTGTAAAGCGCGGTTAATTGCCAATTTACCCTGTTGTTCAAGCTCTTTATTTGCCTCATCACTGAGTACAACCACCGCACCAATTTGCACCCGCTTGGCTGGAATAACCACCACTTTTGCTTCTTTTACCCAGTCATGGCTTTGCAGATAACTCTCAAGCTCATCTAGATTCAAACGTTTTTCTTCAATTTTTATCGTTCTGTCTATACGGCCCAACAGTTTAAATTGACCATTTTTATGAATAAGTGCTCTATCATCTAAAGGGAAATTCGATTGCTCTAAAATCGCAGAATCGAGCATCAAACGCCCTTCATGATTCAACGATAAAAAGTTACCATTAAACGGCTGCCATGGAACATCAACCGCCGCCTGTGTAACTTGTCGATAAGCAATACCGCCGGTTTCGGTACTACCAAATACTTGGGTAGCAGGGCGAGCTAACTGGTTAAATAATGTTTCGGCATGCTCATTATTGAGCGGTCCGCCAGAGGAAAATAACCATTTAATTTTGTCGCGTTCAGGAATTAACACATTATCAGCGCATAAACGACCAAGTTGCGCAGGGCTTGAGACGAGCGCTGCATAACGAATATTTTTTAGTCTTTGCGCAATATGTTCAGGATACTGAATTTGTTCACTATCAATTATATGGCCTTTCGCCAACGGCCAAAGTAAACGAAATAATAAGCCGTAAATATGCTGATGCGAAACAGTTGCTAAAAACGTAAATTGGCTGGGTAAGTCAAATGACATTGAAAGTACTGCAAGCTCTCGATTTAATACCCGCCACGGTTTCACAATCGGTTTAGATTGTCCTGATGAGCCTGACGTATAAAATATAACAGCTGTGTTTGTTGGCCATTGTAAACGGTTAGTTTGCAATGGCGTGTGACCAAGGCTGTGCTCAAGGTTAGTAAATAGCACATCGTCATCGATATTGGTCGCATCGCCGGCAAAAAAAGCAGACTGAGCAAGCAATAAACTTAAGGTTTCGTGCTGACCATTAGGTGGCAAAATAACATTATGACCACTACACGCTAAGGCAAACAAGCGCACTGCAAATTGGTAAGTATCAGGATGGAATAATACCACATGGCTGCCAGCTTTAAGCGCTGTGAGCTTACTTTGATAAGCCGCAATATCAGCAAAAAACTGTGTTTGTGTTATTGGCTGCCCTGCAACAACAAATGCAGCGTCTGGGTGAAATTTCAGGTTACTCGCTACCATTACTTTTAACCTTTTGTCTTATAAGCCATTCCACAAGGCCTAAGAGAGCTATCAGAATATAGGCTATTAATCCGTTGTACAGAGTCCATGTCTGTAACGAAGTAAATAGGCTAGTGTATAATGCAATACTGCCATTAATAATAAAAAACGCGCACCATACTTTAGTGACTTGGCGCGTGTAATTAACCCCTTTTTCATCAAGCTCCGGCTCTTTAATTCGAGCAAAACTTTCAATGACTGTTGGGCCACTTTTCAGCGAATAAGCAAAGGTTACTGCCATTACTGTATTTATAATGACCGGGTAAAGTTTTAAGCCCAGATCACTGTTAAAAAACTGCGTTGTTGCTAAAGCGATAATAGCCAAAATAGAGGCAGGCTTTATCCATGGCATAGATGTGAGCAGCTTTTTGCTCAGCAAAAGCCTTAAGCCTAACAATACCATCAGTACCAAGCTCACTTGCCTCAATGAGATATGCTGTAATCCAAAATACACAATAAATGGGTATAAAGATAAGCACACTAAGAGCAGTGTTGTGGTTATCGCTTTGAGCATACTATTGTTTACAAAACGAGTTTTTCTACTTCGTTTACAACATCTTGCACAGTTCGCACTTGTTTAAATGCATCTGGCTCAATTTTCTTGCCAGTGATTTCGCGTAGTTTTACAACTAAATCAACAGCATCAATGCTATCAAGATCTAGGTCTTGATACAGGTGCGCATCTAGGCTGATATCATCAGCATCGATCTCAAATTCATCTACTAAAATGCCCTGTAAAACGTTGTAAATGTCAGCAGCGGTTTTCATGCTTATTCCTACTTCTAAGTCTGTATTATGATTGGTTTTGGTTAATAAATTCTGCCAGTGCATCAACCGATGCAAAATGGGCTTTTGTCTGTTCTGAGTTTGCGTCAATTTTAACGTTAAACTCTTTTTTAATGGCTAAGCCAAGCTCAAGCGCATCGATACTATCTAGGCCTAAACCATCAACAAACAAAGGTTGGTCATTTTCAATATCATCTACGGTAATATCTTCAAGATCTAAGCTGCTAATGATTAATTGTTTTATTTTGTTCTTTAGTTCAGTCATAGGTGCCTGAGTTCCTCTGAAAAGTAATGTTGCAAATCACGGGTTAATTGTCGCGCTTGCATGGCGGGTTGTTCATTATTAAATGTGTCGTTAAACGTAAATGGGTCAGTGGCAAAGCGCATCTCAAAATGTGCTTTTGTTGCGGCAACGCAATACCATGGTGTGCCTTTGGTCAAAGTACTGGGTCTCATACTAATCAGCACCGAGGCAATTGGGGCTTTACAACGCGCAGCAATATTCGCAGCGCCACGCTTAAATTTTAACTGCTCACCTGGGGTTGTGCGGGTACCTTCAGGAAAGATAATCAAGTTATTTCCGGCAGCGAGTGATGCTTCACAATCATTCAGTAACTCTTGTGGATCTTCATTACTAATATAACCTGTGCCTTTAATTACACCGCGCATAAATGGATTTTTGAATAGGTGTGCTTTGACCACGCAGTCAGCATTTTTAATCACAGATATCAGCACCACAACATCAATTAATGAGGGGTGATTGGCAAGTACTAACTGCCCTTTAAGATCATTAAATTTCTGTTTATCTTGCACAGAAAAATGGATAGCGCCGGTGTAATGCATTAAGGCAACAAAGAATTTAAAACTATAGTGAACCGTTAAACGGGCTTTTTGCTTACGTTTCGCTTGGCAAGGTTCAAATAAACGTTGTAAAGGCAAAACTATCAAGGTGAGTACAATACCGCCAAAACCAAATACAGCAAAACAAAACCCAGTTGCCAGTACTCGCCAAATTTTATTCAACTTAGTGCAAACGTTAGTCGCCATGGTACTGTAGCATCCAAGCTGATTGTTGATGTGAAAGCAGCGATTGTGATCCTTTGCTTGTTAAAGCAGCTGCTAATTGCAAACTCAGTGGTAGACACGAGTCACTTTGAGTATGCTCTGATTCAGGAAGTTTTGTTAATTCATAATACGGCTTACCGGTCTGCGCTTTTGATAATACGAACGATACACTATGAGCAATTTGTTGCTCGTCGCTAAATGGTAAGTACTCATCAGGTAATACACTTTCGGCATGGGCAATTAAAATTTGTTGCTCAACACCACTATGAACACGCGCAAAACCATCAATCATGGCAGAAATAATGCTGTCTTGGCCACCAGCGATAGCATTCATCGGGGCTTTATTTTTTGCAATAATTGAGAACAATCCGGTTGCAGCATTATGTACGCTCAAACCAAATGCGGTCGGAGAAAGAGGTTCTTGTTCAACAAGTGAATGCAATAGTTGCGATGTTTTTGGTAAGTCGCCATGACGCGATGAAAAATTAACAGCTAGCTGCTGATACTCACCTTGCGCTTGATGCATAGTATGAAGCGCCATTTTCATAAACGGGCTTAAGCGGCGGCGCTGCATCGGTGCAACCCAGCTTAAATCAAGGTCAAGGAGATTGAGATGGCTTAATTCTGCTATTTGTTGCTCGGGTGCCACCCATAAACTCAAATTCTCAACAACAAATTTCACAAATATTATTCTTATAACGCCAAACGATTGCTAATTTTACCTATTAGCTACAAAAAAGTAAAACAATGGTGCTTAATTACAGCCGCAATTAAGCACTCATTCATTTTTATCGTAAAATAACGTCTTTTTCGGTTAAAAGTTGTGCTTTTTCACCTACTATATCAGCAACATCAAGTTCGTTAATGTAACCTAAACCGATTTCTTGCTGCGCACTTGTTAGTGGCACATAAGGAAGGCGGAACACAGGGTTTACCGCGCCAGTCATCATCAGTGCCGTATTGATTGCAATTGGATTAGGCTCGCAGAATAACCAGCCCATAAGTGGCTGTAGTTTTGAATTAAGTGCATCATTTTGCTCATCCATTAACTGACGGAATAAGCCTGGAATAATATTAGATGTAACCGAGATAACACCGTGGGCTTTATGAATATGCCTTGCATCATGCGCTTCATCATCGTTACCTGACCAACAAGCAATACCTTGCTGTTCATAATGAGCAATACGCTCATTGCCACCGCACTCTTTTACACCGATAAAGTTTTCGTGCTTAGCGAGCGGCTCAATGATATCGGGTGTTAAGTCTTGGCCTGTACGACCTGCTACGTTGTAGATAAACGCAGGACCAATATCAAGTAAACGATTAAAGTGCTCTTTCACACCCGCCAGCGACGTACGCCCGTAATAAGGGTTAATTTGCAGTGCGGCATCCATACCGGTGGCAAAGCCATACTCGGTTGCTTTAATCGCTTCGCGTGTATTGTTGCTACCTGTATTACCAACAATTAATAAACGGTCAGAGAATTTGCTAACACTGTGAGCAATTAGCATTAAATGTTCTTCCCAATTCATTAATTGGCCTTCACCTGTGGTACCACCCACAATGATGCCATCAACACCAGCTGCAATTTGCTGTTCAACAAGGTCGTCATAACATGCAAGATCAATTTCACCATTGGTTAAATAAGGTGTTTTTATAGCGGTGATCAAACTTGCTTGTTTAATTGTTTCTAGGTTGCGCATAACTTTTTTAATGTTTGGAAAATTTGCGCTAGTTGTATCATAAACACGGGCATTTTCCGAGTAGTGTGCTGCAATAAATAAAAATACTTGAGAAAAAATCAAAGTTAAGCCAAAATCAAACACTGTATAAATTAACAGTGTTTATTGTGAGTATTTGATAATGCAACTTTCAAAATTTTTGGCAACCTACTTTTATACCACCGAAGAGCTGTGCCATACCCTCTCAATTGATGAGGAAACGCTATCGGCATGGCAACAAAGTAGTTTATTTCCAAAGCCGAGTTATTGTTTGCAGAGTCAATTAGAATGCAGTTCGTATTCGGGCATTTATCAATGCGAAGAATATCAAGACTATTACCCTCGTGGCGCCGCTAGTTGGGGGCAATTAATTATCAAACATGACATAAGCTCATCCTGCCAAGCATTTAATTATTTTGCTCAGCAATATTCAAATCAACTTAGTAAGCTTGCCGAGCAAGGCTTTGCTATTAATGAAGAATTATTTGGCAGTGAAATTGACGAGCACTTACAGCAAGTTTGGCAACAATTTTTATGCAGTAAATACGGTGTGCTGACACAAAATGGCTTAGTTGAAGAAGCCGTACAGCTCGACGTAGCTAAGTTATTGATTGATGATATTACTGAGCTACGCACTAAAACAGGTTTAAGCGTGGAAGAGCGCCAAAGCTTACATAAAGCGCTCAAATTAATGAACCGCGCGTTAAGTCATGGCACGGGCAACGAAGGTAAAAACACCTTACGCCATCGTTATATTGATGACGTAGTGGCAAAATACGACCTATCGGTAAAATAACCTCTCATTTTGCGCTTAAAATGAAGCGCAACTGAATAGCAGTACAAAGTTACAACAGTGTTTATTTTGTTATTAATAAGTTAATACAATTTGCTACCTTTGTTTTGTAGGTTTTCATCTACTTGATCGATAGATTGGTTTGGTTGAGTTATTGCTCTTGTCATATTTGTTGTTTTGACACATCGCAATAACTCATTTCTTCCAAACTAATTAAATCAAAATACAGGATGAAAAGATGAAACCTTTTCCAAGGCTTGGTCGCTTAAAGGCGACCTACTTAGCCATGCTAGGCTTATCAATTGCCCAGCCAGCAACCGCAGAAGAATCATTCGTTACACAACAAAGTAAAGCGGATGCCCTTACATTCACGTTGATCACCGGGGATAAAGTGTCAGCCGTTGTCAATAAAGACGGCAAGTTAGGCGGCATTCGATTAGTAAATGCCGACGGTTCAGATACGTTTACCAGTATCTTCAAGCGCGGTAACAGTACCTATGTTGTTCCAAACCATGCACAAGCCTTAGTAGATTCAAATGCGATTGATTTAGAGCTATTTAACATTAATAAGTTATATGAATCTGGTTACGATGATGCCTCAACAGACGCCCTCCCAGTCATTGTTGAATACCGCGACGGCACCCTTGCTGGGGCTGCAGTCCCAGCAACGCTTGCTGGTATGTCATTAACCGGTGAAATTGAGCTTATCGATAGCGCCGCATTTGCAATCAGCAAAGACAAAGCAGCGCAAACTTGGCAAACCCTAGTTGCACAAGCCGACGTTGAAGGTATTTGGCTTGATGCAGTCGTTCATGCCCACAAGGTAACAAAATCAGAAACACTCACTCCAACAGTCCCGCTTACCGGCGCATATGGTGAGTCAGCGATTAACTATAATGGTGCAGGTATTAAAGTTGCTGTACTTGACACAGGCTTCGATACCGAGCACCCAGACTTACAAGGGCGAGTAATAGCATCCCGTGATTTTACTTATTCGAGCAACGGTGTAGATGATTTAAATGGTCATGGTACACATACAGCTTCAACCGTCGCCGGCAATGGTCATGAGTCAGAAGGCAAATGGGTCGGTGTGGCACCAGCTGCCGATTTAATTATCGGTAAAGTACTTGGCAATACAGGAGGAGGATCAACTTACGGTATATTAAGTGGCATGCAATGGGCGGTGCTTTCAGAGCACGCTGACATTGTAAATATGTCGCTAGGTGGTGCGGCAACAACCTGTAGTGGCCCAATGGTTGAGATGGTTGAAGCACTGAGCGATAAGGCCTTATTTGTTATCTCTGCAGGCAATAGCTTTACCCGTGAAACGATTGGTTCACCGGGCTGTGCACCAAGTGCATTAACCGTGGGTGCAATTGACCGTGACGGTAATACGGCATCGTTCTCTTCGCGTGGTCCATCGCCAGATGGTCACTCAGCAAAACCGGATATTGCCTCGCAAGGTGTATCTGTTGTTGCTGCAGCCTCTGGTGGCTTAGGTGATACGGCTTACCGCGTGTATTCAGGTACATCAATGGCAGCTCCTCATGTTGCCGGTGGTGCAGCACTGGTTATGCAAGCTCGTAGTGAACTTACACCAAAAGAAATTAAAGATGCTCTCACATCATCTGTATTTAGTGGTGATTCACACGTACTTGAGCAAGGTGCCGGTGCCATGAATATCGACCGTGCCATTAATCAAGCAATTGTTGCCCCTGCAAACCGTGAACTTGGCTATTTTGATAACGATGATAATGCATTTACCGAAACACAGATCACGCTAACAAATACGTCTGATGAAAGTATTAAATTAAAATTGAAATTAGACTTAATTGGTGAAGACGGCAAAACACAATTACCAGCGACCTTGGCAGGGTTAGATGTTAAATCTGTGACAATACCAGCTAAAGGCGTTGCTCAAGTCCCTATGTGGATTGACCCTAGTGTGGCACTTAATAACAGTGCCTATGGTGCAATTACCGGTCGTATCACGGGCACAACCGTTGGCAATACCGACCAACAAGTGACTGTCCCTGTATCTTTTTGGATTGACCAGCCTCAAGTTAATTTAACAGTAAATTTAACCGATCGCTGGGGCAACAATGCAAGCTCACCATCAAAACTTTATTTAATTAATGAAGAAGACGATTGGGGTAGTCTTGTAAGGCTCACTGGCGGTAAAGGCAATATTAATGTACCTGCCGGTTACTATACTCTGATTGCTAATATTATGACTTACGATAACCCGCAAACTAGCCATGGTTTAGTTGAGTCAGCGGCGCAAATGGCAGTATTAAATCGTAAAATTGATGGCAAAACAGAAATTAACTTTGATGCACGCAATGCTCAACCTGTCACCTTTAAAGCTGACCAGCCTCTCGATCCTCAAGGCTATTCATTTGGTTTTACTTACGCACTTGATGACCAAAAAGCAGCCAAACTTGCTGCTATCGAAATGGCACCTGATTACGTAAATGATATGTATGCATGGTCACAAGGTCATGATGATCGTTTTCGCTCATTTATCACCACCCGCGCTGTGGCACCAGAAACAACCGTCACTATGCAAAACGGGCTTGAGCTTGATTACATCAAACAAGGTTTAGCACTGTCTTTTCACGGTGAAGGTTCTGCAGAAGTAGTACCTGTAGGTGATGCTGGTTACAGCACTGACTGGAGTCAATTTGAGTTAGACGGAAAAATTGCGCTGATTGCGAACCCTAATTACCTCACGTCGTATATGGTCGGTAACGCGATGAAAAATGGCGCTAGTGGTGTGATCTTTTATCGCCCTGGTCGTGGCGGCCGATATAAAGGATCGATCACAGGCACACCGAAAGTACCCGTGATTGGTATTAGTACCGAACAAGGTGAAGCCTTAATGGCAGAAATAGAAGCTGGCAACAATATCGTTAGCTGGTCTGGTATTGCAGCTGAACGCTCACCTTATGCTTATTCAATCAACCATATTACTGATGGCCGAATTCAATCTGGGCAAATCAATATTGCTGAGCATAAAATGCATAAAATGAGTGCTTCATACCATTCGCAAAATGATGAACGCCCTGCATGGACAGATGTTATGGCAATGACCAACAGTACGGGTGAATTCTACTCAACAGGTAGCTCACAGTTAATTATGTTGCCTCATCAACGTGATGAATATTACACGGCAAGTGCAAAAAATGCGTGGACGAATGTCGTTATGCCAAACTATCAAATTCAAAGCGCAGGCGCTTATTTTGATGGTCCACGCGCAATGACTGAAGGTGCTGAGCAAAGTACTACTTGGTTTAAAGGTCCACGTGCTGGTAGCTTAGGCAGCAGTGGCTCGGCGATTATTAGCCGTGATACCAATGTCCTTTACTTTAATCTTGCCTCGTTTGGCGATGCCGCAAACCATGATGGTATATTTGGCTTTATGGGTAGCTCAGCCTTTGGTTTAAAAGTAAATGGTGAAACTGCTTCTCCTTATCAAGGTACATTAACCCTTGAGCCGGGCTCTCATCAAATTACCTTAGAAATGCGATCTTATGCTCGCGGTGTCGGTGAGCGTTCTCCAGTAAATGATAAGCTAGGTTCTCTTTACCAAGGCTTCTATACATTTACGGCTGACCAGCAGCAACAAGGAGTTCAGCCAATTTTAGTGCCTATGGTTGATTTACCTGTTGATATTAACAACAGCATGAAAGCAAGTGAAGCGGCTCAAGTTAAGTTAACGGGTTTACTTGACGGTGTAGGTGAAGTGGCGCTGGCAGATGTACAGTTCCAATATGCGTACGGCCAAGAATGTACGATTGCTAACGTGCCTGCTTATATCTATTGCCCTGTATCAACGAAGTTCTCAAGCGAAAACTGGTTAGATGCACAGGTTGAACAAATTAACGGTGAATGGGTCGCTACTATCCCTAATACTGGAAACGTCGGTGACTTTGTACATATTCGTACGATTGTTTCTGATTATGGTTCAAGCCAAGCAGAGCAAATTACCATGCGAGCTTACATGTTAGATTAATTAGTTAGCGCTAATCAGCAAAGCCGCCTTCGGGTGGCTTTTTTCATGTAAAATCAACATGCTCAAGTATTAAGAATCTAAATGCTCGTACTGACCACGGTACACTTCGAAAGTCTTCACAACGGTGTGTTGCTCTTTACTTAGATTATCAAACCAGGTATCAAAGCGCTCATCATCATCTTGTTCACTTAACGCTAAATACTGGGCCAATAATTCAATAATATCGTTGTGAGTACACGACAAGGTGTCTACATGATTAGCTAAAACAGAATGGTCTTTATCGCGAAGCGTGTTCATTACATTTTGATCTAGTTCTTCACGGCTAGTTTTATCATTCACTTCCATATCCCTCTTTAAAATAAGCACGCATACCTAGTTATAACAGCCTTATCGACAATATCCAGCTTTTTAAATCTAACTGCTTATTGATTGCTCAGCTTGTACAAATTTAAGACAAAACAACGTAAATAAGAATTATTTTTATCTTGATCTAAATAGTCAACCACCCTATACTTGCTACATTATCACATAACAAATAGGTGCATTATGAAGCCAAATATCCATCCTGATTACCAGCAAGTCGCGTTTCATGATACAGCGGCAGACAGCTATTTTATTATTGGTTCGACAATTAAAACTTCGCGTACGATTGAACTTAAAGGTAAAACTTATCCTTATGTGCCAATTGATGTATCAAGCGATTCACACCCGTTTTATACCGGTAAGCAAAAAGCCGTTGCAAGCGATGGCCGTGTTGCTGCGTTTAATCGTCGTTTTAAAAACTTAGCGAGCAAGTAGTTGCTATAGGAAAGAACATGAAAGTATTAAGTTCATTAAAAAGCGCGAAGAACCGCCCGGGCTGCCAAATCGTAAAGCGTAAAGGTCGTGTCTATGTTATTAATAAAGACAATCCGCGCTTGAAGGCAGTTCAGGGTAAAAAGAAAAAGCGTTAAAAAAGGTGCCTCGGCACCTTTTTAAAATTATAGTAAATCTAACTCAATAACTTTACTTACCAAATAACAACTCCCAAAAACCTGGCGGCTCATGTAGCTCATGGTATTTCTTACGTAGCTCATCAATAGATTTAAGCGGCGCTTTTGCAGCTTCAAGGCCGCGAGTCGTTGCAAGTTGCTTCGCTTGCTTTGCTTGATTTATGACTTTATCAAGCCCTTCTAAAGACGCCGTTTCATGCTGTTTAAAATCAGCTGTTTTGGCTGTCTCTAATAACTCAATAAATTCATCGATAGCGTTATTAAAGCTTACTAAATCTGTAGCACGTACAGAATTTTTATAAGCAAGCCCCATATTTTTCATATTGGCCTCAAGATCAATATTGTTGGCCGCGCTCAGACTGGAAAAAAACAGCAAAAAAGTGACAAGAATTAATTTCATAAAATACTCATGTGTAAAACCTTGTCGCCATTATAAACCGAAACACGTCACTGGCCTAACACATGAGCAAGGCTTAATTTGCACTACAATAGTACTATCTTCAAAAATGCATCAAAGAACAATAATTATCATTTACATTTCATTAGCAATAAATAGTGACATGATATAGTAAAAATAATAAAAACCTATAAGCAACTGTAATGTAAAGGTTTCTATATACTACAAATTGCTACGAACTTTTTATTTGAAAAAAATGGGAACAATGATAAAGTCCCAATCGTTAACATTATAAAAACATAGTTAACACATCCATTCAGGGATAAAACAATAAAGTAACAGGTGAAACAATGATAAAAAATAATTATTTAGGTGCAAGCATTAAGCTTGCTCTATGCTCATCGGCCCTTGCTATTTCTAGCCAATCGTTAGCTGCTGAAGAAGAAGGCGCAAAATCAATCGACCGTATTGAAGTAACTGGCTCGCGTATTTTACGTGAAGGTGCTATTGCCCCTGCTCCAGTAACAGTGATCAGCGGTGAAGACTTAGTTAACACCGGTGCTGTGAATATTGGTGAGGCACTAAATAAATTACCAGCACTTGGTAATACTTATTCACTATCAAACTCAGGTCGTTTTATTGGTACTGCGGGCCTTAATATTCTTGATTTACGTAATATGGGCACAGACCGTACACTTGTACTTGTTAATGGCAAACGCCATGTTTCTAGCTCTGCAGGTTCTCAATCTGTTGATACCAATACAATTCCAAGCACATGGGTAGAACGAGTTGAAATCATCACAGGTGGTGCATCAGCTGTATACGGTGCCGACGCTGTAACAGGTGTAGTTAACTTTATTCTTAAAAAGAACATCGAAGGCCTAAGTGTTAGTGTAACCAAAGGTGCCTCGGAACTAAGTGACTACAAAAACGAAAAAGCAACGTTTTCATACGGTACAAACTTCGATAATGACCGCGGTAACGTAGCCTTTGCTGTTGAATATTCAGGCCAAAATACATTAAATGCGCTTGATCACCCGTGGACTGATGGCTCTTTCTTTAGCTTGCGCAACCCTGCTCAAAATGAAGAAAACAAAGACGATCCAAA